>DATABT010000510.1:0-14322 GCA_036259455.1 Longimicrobium sp.
CGCCGGCCCCCACGGCCGGCGCGCTTCGTGACCAACGTGCCTTCATACCTCGTACCCGTTACTTCTCGATCGGCAGCCGGACCGCGTTGCCCCACTCCGTCCACGAGCCGTCGTAGTTGCGCACGTTGGGGTAGCCCAGCAGGTACGAAAGGGCAAACCAGGTGTGCGACGAGCGCTCGCCGATGCGGCAGTAGGCCACGGTCTCCTTTTCCGGGTCCAGCCCGGCGCCCCGCTCGTACAGCTCACGCAGCTCGTCGGCGCTCTTGAACTCGCCCGTGTCGGGGTTCACGGCGCGCGCCCAGGGCACGTTGGCCGCGCCCGGGATGTGCCCGCCGCGGACGGCGCCCTCCTGCGGGTAGTCGGGCATGTGCAGCTTTTCGCCGCGGTACTCCTCCGGCGAGCGCACGTCGATCATCTGCCCCTTCCGCCTCACGTGCTCCATCACGTCTTCGCGAAAGGCGCGGATCTTCTCGTCGTCCCGCGCCGGCGTGGGGTACTCGGCGGGGGGATACGACGGGATGTCGGTGGTCATCGGCCGCCCCTCGTCATCCCACTTCTTGCGTCCGCCGTCCATCACCTTTACCCGGTCGTGACCAAAGAGGCGGAACACCCAGAGCGCGTACGTGGCCCACCAGTTGTTCTTGTCGCCGTAGAAGACGACGGTGGTGTCCGGCGAGATCCCGTGCCTGCGCATGAGCCTGGCGAACGACTCGGCGTCCAGGTAGTCGCGCATCACCGGGTCCTGCAGGTCGATGTGCCAGTCGATCTTGACGGCGCCGGGGATGTGGCCCACGTCGTACAGCAGCACGTCCTCGTCGCTTTCCACGATGCGCACGGAGGGATCGTCCAGGTGGTCCGCGACCCACTGCGTGCTCACCAGTGCCCCGGGGTGTGCGTACCCCCGCTGCTCGATCGGCAGGCTCTGTGTCGACATCTCGGCTCCCGTCCTGTGGATGGCCGGCCCCGGGTGGGCCGTGGAAAAAGCAACGCCCGGACGCTGGGATGCAGCGGACCGGGCGGGGGGATTCCGTTCGGGCCGGGCCCGCGGGGCCCGCCGTGCGCGTCAGCTCTGCGCCACGCGTCCCGCCGCGCTCCCCCCGGGGAGCGGACACCGACTACATGGATGGATGAGCGTACGCGCGAAAAGCATGGCCCCATGCTACGAGAGCGGAGGACCCTTGTCAAGAATCATTATTGATAAGCCTCCGCGCTCCCGGCGCGCCTCAGCCGTGCGGCAGGCAGTTCGATCCAGTCATGCTGGGGGAGTGCGCGCCCGGGCACCTGAATTCCGCACACCCCCACGGGCGCGACCGAAGACCTTCTCTCAAGGCCGGGGGGCCGGCTCCATCGCGTGGAGCCAGCCTCCCGGTTTAGCGGGCAAGGTCCTCCGGTCGGCGCCAGAGTACTCAGTATGACCAAGTCGCGGAGCGGCGGCTCCCCGAATGCAAAGGGATCCGGGCGAGGTCCGTGGAGGGGGGCCCGGCACCTGCCCGGGCGAGTAGATTTCTCCGTCGGCGCCACGGGGTTCCTGCACCGGCAGCGATCACGCGGGCACCTCCTTCGAAATGACAGCCGTGGCGCGAGCGACTTTCATCCGACAGGGTGCGCGTAGCGCCGAATGACTCAGGATGACCGCCGCTCCGGCGCGCGAGGACCGGCGGCGAGCTCAGCTCGCGCCGCCTTCGCTCTCCTCGCGGACGGCGCGCTCGGCGGCCTGGAAGCCCATCCTGCTGTGCGTGGCGTCGCAGAACGGCTTGCGCGTGGAGGCGCCGCAGCGGCACAGGTTGTACTTCTTGCCCGCTTCCAGCTGGTACTCGTTGCCGTCCGCGTCGATCAGGCGGAACGGGCCCTCCACCAGGTATGGACCGTTGTTCTTCACCCGGATGGTCACGGGCGGCGTGTCGCCTTCGGCCGGCTGGATCGCGTCGGACATTCTCGGTCTCTCGGTGGATGAATGGAGTTGGTGGATCGGAATCAGGCCACGCCGGCCGCGTTCACCATCCACAGAACGCCGATGGCCGCGCTGCCCACGGCGGTGAGCGCACGCAGGGTGCCGGCCAGCGCCGGAGCACGGTGCGCCGCGCGATCGAAGACCAGCCCTGCGACCAGCGCGTAGAGCGCCATCGCCACGGTCGTTCCCACGCCAAAGAGCAGCAGGTACCCCGCCGCCCGCAGCGCCGAGCCGCTGAACGACGCGGAGAGCGCGGCCACCAGCGGCGCCGTGCCGCTGAGCCCGTGCGCCATCCCCACCCACAGCGAGCCGCGCCCGCCGTGGCGGTGCGGGTGCACGTGGGCGCCGCCCTCCGCCAGCCGGTGCGCGCGCTCGTGCAGCACGCTCCACAGCAGCCATAGGCCCAGCCCCAGCAGCATGGCGCCCACGCCGAACTCCAGCCCGCGCGCCACGCCCTCCGGCAGCCGCACCCGCAGCGCGATGAGCGCGCACCCGACCACGATGATGGCGCCCGCGTGTCCCGCGCCCCAGCGCAGCCCGAAGCCGGCGGCCTGCAGCGGCCGCGGCCGGCGCGAGACGAAGGTGGTCACCGCCGCCATGTGGTCCGGCTCCAGCGCGTGCGCAAAGCCCGCCACCAGCGCCGCCGCCGGCGCAAGTACCTGCAACGAGTCCATCTCTCGGCAAAGATCCTGAAACGGAAAAGCCCGCGGAGTCGCGGGGAAGACGTGCAAGTCTACCCCTCCGCGGGCCCTTCCGTCAAATCGCGCGCGGGGCGGGCCGGCGCTCGTTGAACGAGGGTGTGCGTGTGAGTTCGCGCGACGCTCGCCGAATGGAAACTCTGGGCGGGCCCGGAGCGAGGAAGCGGATCACCAGCACGGGCGAGTAGATTTCTCAGTCGGCGCCACGGGTTCCTGCACGGGCGGCGATCACGGGGGCGCCTCCTTCGAAATGACAGCCGCAGCGTGGGCGGGTGGCGCGGATGACCGAACGGGAAGAAACTCTGGGCGGGCCCGGAGCGAGAAAGCGGGTCACCAGCACGGGTGAGTAGATTTCTCAGTCGGCGCGCCGGGTTCCTGCACCGGCGCCGATCACGGGGGCGCCTCCTTCGAAATGACAGCCGCGGCGTGGCGGCTTGGTACGCGGCGCCGGACGACTCGGGAGATCATGCCGCTCGCGACGCTCTTCGGGGCCACGATCACGTGGACTCGGGCGCGGGGGCGAGCAGGCGGGCGGCGGCGCCGGGAACCAGGTACTCGTCCAGGATGCGGTGGATGGCGGGGAGATGGCCGGGCGCGCGCGGCCCATCGGACTCGGAGATGAACACGGCCACCAGCTCCAGCTCCGGCACCACGAACACGTACTGCCCGCCGTATCCCCAGGCAAAGAAGGCGCGCCGGCCGCCGGAGTCCTTGCTCCACCATCCCAGTCCGTAGCCGTGCCCGTTGTACGGCGAGACGGTGCGCGGCCGCACGCTCTCCTCCACCCACGCGCGCGGCACGATCTGCCGCCCCTGGTACACGCCGCCGTCCAGGTACATCTGCCCAAAGCGCAGCATCTGGCGCGGCGTGAGGTACATGTCGTTGCCGCCGAAGTAGATGCCCTGCGGATCGCGCTGCCACGGCCGGATGCGGAAGCCCATCGGCGCCGCCAGCTTCTCGTTGGCGTATGCCCAGGTGCTCATCCCCGTGGAACGCGTGAGGATGGCGGAAAGCAGGTGCGAGCTCCCCGTGCTGTACAGCATCCGCCCCCCGGGTGCGTCCACCATGGGCCGGTCCAGCGCCGCGCGCACCCAGTCGCGGCTGCTGACCCAGGCGCCGTACTCGTTGAAGCTGGTGGACTCCAGCCCCGACTGCATGGAGAGCAGGTTTCCGACCGTGATCTGGCGCTTGCGCGGATCCACGCCCGCCTGCGCGAAGTAGGTCGGAAAGAAGTCTGAGATGGGCTGGTCCAGCCCGCGGATGTGCCCTTCCTGGATGGCGATCCCCACGAGCACGGAAAGCACGCTCTTGGACGCGGACTTCACGTTGGCCGCCCGGTCCGCGCCCGCGCCGCCGTTGTACCGTTCCATCACGATCTCGCCGCGCTGCGAGACCAGGATGCCACGCAGCCGCGGCAGCTCCGCCGCGCGGTCCAGCGCCTGCGACAGCAGCACGCTGTCCGCCGGCGTGACGCGCGGGGCGACGGCCGTTGTCGTGGTCGATTGCGGCTGCGCGGCATCGGCCTCCGCGCCGGGATCGCGCGCGGCGTCGCATCCCGCCAGCAGCAGGCCCAGGAGAAGGGCGATCGATCGAACCATCATCATCCGTACGTTGTGTGATCCACAGGATTCGATCGGTGGATACCCTCGCGATTCCGGCGGGTGCGGCGGTTCATCAACTTCTCATCAAAAGATCGCCGCGTGAAATGCCGTTTCCGCGATCAGCGGATCGCCTGCCAGCGGCCGGTCGCGGGGGCGCGCACGGGCTGTGGCTGCGACTGCAGGTACGCGATCACGGCGTCCAGGTCCACCATGTCGGTGCGCGTCATGCGCCCCTGCGCGAACGAGGTGTAGCGGTCGCCGCCGGTGGCGACGAACTCGGAAAGGCCCATCGTCACCACGTCGTCGTCATCCACCACCCGCCCGTTGTCCAGGCGAATCTCGCGCACCCGCTGCCCCTGGGGCGCGGCGGGGTCGTAGCGCACGGTCATCCCGGAGATGTGCGCGTCGGGGCGGCCGGTGTTCACCGCGGTCTCCAGTGCGGCCTTCAGCTGCGCGCCCGTGACCTCCACGCGCACCAGGGCGTTGGCGAAGGGCTGCAGCTCGAAGAGCACGCCCCAGTTCACCGGCCCGCCGGAAAGGTCGCGGCGGATGGAGCCGTTGTTGATGAGCGAGGCCTGCGTGCCGCTCTCGACGCGAAAGGCGTCGGCGATCAGGTTGCCCAGCGCGTACTCGTCGCCGTCCCGCGCCATGGGCTGCGCCAGCGTGGCGACGACGCGCTCGGTGATGGGCCGCACGTCGCGCTCCCACTCCGCGACGATGCGCGCCACCTGCGTGTCGGGTGACACCTCGTCCGCGTACGGCACCCGCACCTCGCGCCGCAGCACGGTCGTCTCGCCCCCGCGCCGCTCCAGGTCCGTAACGCTGTAGGCCATGGAGTACGACGCCGCCTCGGCGATGGGGATGTCGTCCTCCTCCGTGAGCACGCGCCGGTGCGTGTGCCCGCCGACGATGAGGTCCACGGGCTCCGTGAGCGCGTCGGCGATCTCCAGGATCTCGCCGCGGCAGCCGGCGGATTCCTCCGCGGGCGCGGTGCCGGGCTGCTCGCAGGTGGCGCCCACGTGCGCGGCCACCACTACGAAGTCCGCGCCCGCCGCGCGCGCCTCCCGCGCCGCCTGGTCGATGGCGGGCGCCTCGGGGCCGAACTCCAGCCCCGCCGTGCGCCCCACCAGCACGATCTCCGGCGTGGTGCTCAGGGCGATGCCGATGACCGCCGTGCGCACGCCGCCCCGCTCGATCATCACCCACGGCTGCACCCACTCCGGCTGCCGGCGAGTCCCTTCCACGAACACGTTTGCCGCCAGCCAGGGGAACCGGCTCTCGCGCACGCGGGCGATGAGCGTGTCCTGCCCCCAGTCGAACTCGTGGTTGCCCAGGGCGGCCGCGTCGTACCCGGCGGCGTTGTGCGCGGCGATGGTGGCGCGCCCCCAGCTGAGGTTGCTGATGGCGGTGCCCTGCATGTCGTCGCCGGCGGAAAGGATGAGCGTGGGCCCGCCGAAGCGCGCCGCCGCGCTGTCGAAGTGCGCCGCCAGCACCGCCGACCCCCCCGCGGCGCGCCCGGCCGTCTGCTGCGGGAGCAGGCGGCCGTGGAAGTCGTTGGTATGCACGATCCTCACGCGCTTCACCGCCTGCGCGGCGGGCGCGGAAGACGCGGGCGGCGGCGCGGGCGCGCAGGCGGCGAGCGCGCAGGCCAGCGGCAGCGCGCGCACGGGAAAGCGGAGCGGTCGGATCATCTCAATCTCTTCGGGCGTGGTGCCGGACGGGGGCGGGGCAGTGCGCCGGAGGCCGCCCGCGCGCAAGCGTCGCGCCCGCCGCGTACCCCGGGCACGGATTTGCCGAATGCGAGCGCCCCGTGCGGAAACAAAAGGCTTGCGTTTCCGGACGCAACGGATCACCTTCGTGGAGTTGCGGTTCCTTTGTTCATTTCACCGGAGGCGTTTGATGAGCGATACCGGAGGGACAAATTCCATACGCAACCCTCCCTCGCCGCCCCGTGAGTGCCGCAGCGCGGCCGGTTACGAGATCTGCTTCTATCCGGGGTTCGTGCGGCGGCTGGCGGTGGTGGAGGGCGACGCGGAGACCGTGGTCTACGAGCAGCAGGGGGTGTTCTACCTGCCGGCCGGCCAGGACAGGCCCTGGCCCAGCCACTCGCTGGAGGTGCGGGGCAACGGCCGCGACCTGATGATGCACCTGCACGATCCGCGGCAGGAGGTGGACAGCGTGGAGATCGTCCTCAAGCCGGGGACGGAAGGAAAGCCGCCCGTGCGGCTGATCGTTCAGGACGGCCCGGTGCTCTGCCCGCCATTCTGCCCGGAGTAAGCGCGGGATGATGGCGCACGTACAGCAGATCCTTTCCAGCGTTCCGCTTCTGCTGTTCGGACTTCTGTCGCTGCTGGTGTGGCGTCGCTCCGGCCCCGTGCGCCGGGACCGCGCCGCGCTCGGCTGGGCGCTTACGGCCACCGCGTTCCTGGTGGTGGGCACGTATTCCACCGCGCACTCCGTGCTGGCGGCCGCCGGCCACATGATGGGAAAGGAGTCCGCGCTCTACCTGCAGGTATACGACTGGGCGCTGGCCGCCAACCTGGCGCGCGCCCTTGTAAGCGTGGTGTTCGGAGGGATGCTGCTCGTGCTGATGCTTTCGCGGCGGCGATGGGCCGCACGGGTGGTCGCGGCAAGTCCTGCCGTGCTGATGGTGACGGCCATCCTGGCTACCGTTGTCCTGCGGCCGGTGCAGTATCCCAGCGGGTTCGCCTTTCTCAGCACCCTCGCCATCGTCGCGGGCGTAACGGCCATCGTCATGATGGCGGCGCTGTTCGCCGCGATTTCCAGCGACGGACTGGACCAGTTGCTGTGGCTGGCCCTGGCGATCTTCACGCTCAAGGAAACCATGACCGTGAGCTTTCTGGCCGTCATCGCGGCGTGGACGATGGATTATGCCGCCGCCTACTTCAAGGTGTTCTACTGGGTGGCTACGGTGCTGGAGCTCTGCATGCTGGCCGTGGCCGCGCGGCGTCTGTACCTGGCCGGCGGAGGACAGCGGGTGCCCGCCCCGTTCGAGCGGGTGCACGCCATGCGCAGACCGGCGCACGGGTGAGCGCCGCGTCATGTAGCAGCAAGCGGCAGTTGGACTTGCCGGATCGTTCGCGATGATGCAGTTTGTTGCAGAGTGGTTCCCTCCTGGTTCCCCCCTTTGTCGCACTCACAGAACAGAGGAAACAATGGCAGACGAGCTGACCGTGATCATGGACGCCCCGGAGCAGGGCGATTCCAACACCGTCGTGCTGGACGGCGAAATCCACAACGTGCTCGGCGCCGACGCCGATTACGAGCTCACGGTGCACCCGGCGTTCGCCAGCGCCTGCACGGTGACCAGGAACGGCGTGGCGCGGGGACTGTACCAGCAGTCCGGGACGCACCAGCTGAACGGCAAGGCCATTCCCAAGAAGCACACCATCCGGCTCAAGGCCAAGAACGGCAAGAAGGACGTCACCCTCACGCTGAACGACGCCGGGTACAGCGTGAAGAAGATCACGATCGAGCTCTACAAGGACGAGCACGATCCCACGGTGAAGGACACCAACACCGACACCGACGCGGTATTCACGGTGGAGAACAGCGCCAAGCTCTGCCCGCCCACCTGCGGCACGTGAACGCCGGAGTCATTCCGTGCGCGTAATCGTTGCCCAGATCCTGATGTCCGTCGCCGAGCTCGCGTTCGCGGGCGCGGCGCTGCTGGCCGCGCGCGCGAGCGCCGGCCGCGCCCATCGCTTTGCATATGCGTGGGCCTTCACGGGCTGGGCATTTCTGGTGCAGGGCGCCAATTCGCTGTTCCACGACGCCTTTTCGCTGGTGGCGTTCCTTCAGGGGGCGGAGTCGGCGTCGTGGGCGGCGGTGCTTCGCTGGCATCCAATTCTGAGCCACAGCCGCACGTTTCTGCTCACGACCTACGCCGTGGTGCTTGCGGTGATGCTGTACCGGTTCCGCGCAGGCACCGGGGTTCCGCCGCTGCGGCGGCCGCTGGCGGTGATGGTGGCGGGCATGGTGCTGGGTGCGGTGGTGGGCTGGCAGGAGCCGGAGTTCACCCGCGCCACGCACTATTCGGCGGTGGCCGTGTTCGACGTGATGGAACTGCTCGCGTTCATGGTGCTTCTCATCGTGGGGATCACCAGCGGGCGGATGGACCGGTCGCTGTGGTCCGCGCTGGCGCTCTACGGGTTTACCCTGGCGCTCAGCGTGCTGCTGTTCGCGGCCATCGCGCGGTTCGACGTGGCGGGAGAATGGTCGCCCAGCCCGTTCGCCATCCAGGGCGTGAAGACGGCGCTGCGCTTCGTGATGGTCGCCATCGTCATCCAGCACCTGCGCGCCCTGCGCCGGGGAGATCCGGTCCGCGGGCTCATCGACGAGCCGTTGGGACGGGTTCCGATGGCTTCGCTGCACGGCTAGCCAGCGAATCCCCGCGGACGCGGAACGGGCTCTCCCCGCCGGGGAGAGCCCGTCTGCTGTTCCCGCGGCGTCGCGGCTCAAAAGGGTGTTGCCAGACCAGTGGATCCGGCCGTCATCCCGAACCATCCGGCGCCACGCGCACCCTGTCGGATGAGTCCCTCGCGCCGAGAACTGTCATTTCGAAGGAGGCGCCCGCGTGATCGCCGCCGGGGCAGGAACCCCGTGGCGCCGACTGAGAAATCTACTCACCCGTTCTGGAGCGCCGCTTTCTCGCTCCGGGCTCTCAGGGAGGCGCCGCACCCGGCCTGCTTCCATCATGTACCGAAGGACCTTGCCGGGATTGCCCGCGGCCGGTTCCGGGTCTCTGGGTCGGCCCCACGCTGGGGAAAGGAGGTCCTTCGGTGCGCCGCGGCCAGTTACATGACTTCGAGTTCCGAGCGGACGCTCCCCCGGGATGGACGTCTCGCACGGTTGGGCGCCGCCGCTCAGGGCCAGTCGCGCAGCTTGAGGAGGAGTCCCGCCATCAGCAGCCAGAACACGCCGTATCCACCCGCGAAAGCGCTGGCGCCCCAGTCGATCCGGCCCTGGAGCAGGCCGTCGTACACGTCGTTGAAGGCCAGCTGCGGGGGGAGCAGGATGGAGACGGCGTCGTTCAGCACGCCCGGCAGTGGCTGCAGGCCGTACAGGATGACCTGCCACCAGAAGTAGTTGAACAGAAAGAGGACCACCGCCACCCACGTGTCTCCCCGCAACAGGACGACGGAAAGAAAGGCGATCATCCCCCCGTACGCCACCGCGGTCAGCAGCGCCAGGTACAGCCCGCTCCACCCCCCCTCGAAGCGCCCCCACGCGGCGATCTGCCCCACCACCATGAACACGGCCGCGGCCACCATCGCCATGAGCAGCGCCATCCCCCAGCGCAGCCCGTAGAAGGCGACAGGGCGCGTGGGATGCGAAAAGTAGAGGCGGTAGTAGCCCTGCCGCCGGTCGTTGGAGACGAACCCGCCCAGCAGCACCAGCATGGACACCCCCGCCAGGTTGGCCAGCGTGGCGGCGATCCCCATGTAGCCCAGGTCCAGCTGAAACTCCTCCGACGCGGCGGCCTCGTGCGTGTGAAAGCCGGGCTCCAGAAAGAAGAACGCGACGCAGAGCAGCGCCACGAGCACCAGCCGCGGCAGCATGGCGCGAAAGAGGATGGGGATCACGCGCCCTCCTCCCCGTCCGCGGCGGCGACATCCGCGGTCCGCGATCCATCGGCCTCCGGCCTTCTGGCGAGGCCGTGGTGGTAGCGCTCGCGCAGGGAGCCGCGCTCCGGCGTGACGGAGCGGACGATGCCGCCGGCCTGGATCAGCGTCTCCAGCCGCCGCGTGAGGTCGCGCGCGTTCCCCGCCTCCACGCGAAAGGCGTGGGCCACGCCCGGGACGGGGAGCGCGCCGGGAAAGGCCTGCGCCACCTTCCTGGCGCAGTCCGCGCCTTCCACCTCCAGCCGCCAGCCGGGAAGGGGTCCCCCCCCGCCGCGCAGGTCCAGCACCTCGCGCACACGGCCCTCGGAAAGGATGACGGCCTGCCCGGCCACGCGCTCCACCTCGTCCAGGTCGTGGGAGGCGTAGACCAGCACGCGCTCCGGGTCCGCGCGCCGCCACTCCGACAGCATCTCGCGCACCCGGGCCACCCACTCCGGGTCCAGCCCGTCCGTTCCCTCGTCCATCACCATCACCTTGCGGTCCGCCAGCAGCGCCTGCGCGATCGCCAGCCGCTGCAGGTTCCCCTTGCTCAGGGCCGCCACGCGCCGGTGCTCGATCTCCGCCAGCCCCAGCTTGCGGAGAACGCGCTGGATGCGGTCGCCCGGGCGATCGGCCTCGCCCAGCGCGGCAAAGGCGTGCAGCGCGCCCCGCACCGTCCACGCGGGCGGAAGCGAGACGCGGTCGGGGACGTAGGCGATGCCGTGCCGTTCCGCGTAGTCGCGCGGGAGCATGCCGCCCACCTGCACGCCGCCGCCCGTGGGGGAGAGGTAGCCCAGCAGCAGGCGGATGAGCGTGCTCTTTCCCGCGCCGTTGGGACCGACGAGGCCCACGGCCGTGCCCGCGGGAACGTGCAGCGTCACGCCGTCCAGCGCGCGCACGCGCTCTCCGCGCAGGCGCGCCAGCGGGCCTCCGAACTCCTTGACCACCTTCTCGATCCGGATCATGGGCGGGAGCGTACCGTCACCACGGGTGCGGCCGCAAGTGCGGCATGGAGCGTGCGCGGCGCGTGCGGCATGAGCACGCCGCCGTCTCCACCCGTCTACGACCGGCGCACGCTGCCGCGCGGAGGCCCGCTGCGCCCGCTGTACGACCTTCTCTACCGGCTGCTGCGGTGGATCGGGGCGCACGTGCAGGGCTTCTACAAGGCCGTGGGCGTGTTCCTGGTCATCGGCCTGGTGGTGGTGCTGGTGGCGGCGGTCGGCTTCGCCACCCTGGCGGAGCGGGTGATGGCCGGCGACACGCTGCACGTGGACCAGTCCATCCTGCGGCTGATGGAAGAGATGGGCTCGCCGTTCATGGACAACCTGGCGCTGGAGATCACGGCGCTGGGGGCGCGCGTGGTGGTGTGGATGGTGGTGCTGATCGCCAGCGTGTTCCTGTGGTCCAGCCGGCACCACTACTCCGCGGCGCTGCTGTGGGTGAGCATGCTGGGCGCGGGGTTCGTGAGCGCGGCGCTCAAGATGTCGTTCAGCCGCCCGCGGCCGGACGTGTTTCCGTGGCGAACGCAGCACGTGGGGCTGGCGTCGTTCCCGTCGGGGCACGCCATGACGTCCATCGTGGTCTACGGCACGCTGGCCTTCCTCATCGCCCGGCTGGCGCCCACGCGCTTTCTCAAGCGGCTCACCTGGACCATCGCCATCGCCGTCATCCTGCTCATCGGGTGGTCGCGGCTGTACCTGGGCGTCCACTGGCCGTCGGACGTGCTGGCGGGGTTCGTGATGGGCGCCGCGTGGGCGATCATCTGCGGGCTGGGAATCGAAGCGGTGCGCTACTTCCGCACCCGCCGCCCCATGGTGGTGGTGGAGGAGAAGGACCTGGACCCCGGGGGTCCCGTCGCCCCGCCCGATCCGGCCTGAGCGGTGCTGCCAGACCGCGGCTGTCATTTCGAAAAAGGCGCCCGCGTGACCGCTGCACGGTGCAGGAAGCCGGCGCGCCGGCTGAGAAATCTACTCAGCCGGGCGGGTGATCCGTTTTTTCGCGCCGCCCAGCGATTCTTGCCATCGGTCGGCACCAGAGTTCCGTCGGAGGGGAAGGGTACGCGCGGCGCCTCCCTGAATAGAACGGGATTCGGGCGAGGGCCGTCGCGGGGGCGTGGCACCTGCCCGGGCGAGTAGATTTCTCAGTCGGCGCCACAGGTCCGTGCACCGGCAGCGATTACGCGGGCGCCTCCTTCGAAATGACAGCCGCGGCGCGAGCGGCTTTCATCCCGCAGGGTGCGCGTAGCGCCGAATGACTCAGGATGGACGTCATTGAGCTTTCGTGTGGGAGGTTGGGAAACCCCTCACCGGAATCATTTCTTTCCATGCCGTGGCCACCTTCGAGAGATGAAGCCGCCTTTCGGGTCATGCCGACAAGGTCCTTCGGTCGGCACCAGAGTTCCGTCGGAGGGGAAGGGTACGCGCGGCGCCTCCCTGAATAGAAAGGGATTCTGGCGAGGGCCGTCGCGGGGGCGTGGCACCTGCCCGGGCGGGGAGAGTGCTTCCCATGTCGTACACCGGGCTGCTGGTGCGGCAGGACGGGGAGTGGCGCATCCGCCTGGAGGACGAGGACATCTCGCCCCGCGTCCTGCGCGACCTGCTCTGCGCCGACACCACGCGCGGGTAGCGGCGCATCGCAACTTTCCGGGCGCGGAGACAAGAGAGATCGAGACCCCGGGTCCCCTCCGGATCGCTCCATGACGCTCACGGTGAAGCGATGGTCCTGGCCGGACCACGCGCATGCGCTGCCTCGTATCCGCCCCACCTGGTACGAGACGTGACAACACTGCCCATCCAGCCGATGCAGTAGCGGCCGGCATCGCCGGCGCGGGAGCGCCAGCGCACACGCGCAGAAGGCGTGGAGAGAGAAGGGATCTCCTCCACGCCTTCCGCGTTTTCCTCCAACATGACGATGTGAAGGGCTCCCGTCCGCCGGACGGGAGCCCTTTTCTCATTCCCCTCACCCGCGCGGCGGCCGCGGGCGGTGCCGCGTTTTCGTTCATTGGCCAAAGGGCAGAATTCGGCGGAAAGGATGCGCATCCGCGGACAGCGGAGCGCGCGATCGGCCGGAACATGCATTCGATCGAAACGTTGATGCGCCGAGTCGATGTACTCCGAAGCTCCCACACGCCGTGGTGCGTGCCATGGGCCGAATCCGGACGCCGCCGGGCCCGCCGTGGCGCTGGCCGAGCTTGCCCGGCGGGCCGGCCGCGGCGACCGCGCCGCGCTGAACCAGCTGCTCACGGCCGTGCAGGACGCCGTGCACGGCTACCTCTCCCGCCGGCTGGCCGGCGCCCCCGACGGATACGACCAGGCCGGCGACCTGCGCCAGGTGGTGCTGCTGCGCGCCGCCGACGCCGTGCCCCGCTGCCACTTCGAAGACGACCGCCGGCTGATGGCGTGGGTGCTCACCATCGCCCGGCGCGTGCTGATCGACCACGTGCGCTCCGAGCGCGCGCGGCGCGAGGTGCTTCCGTGGCAGCGGCTGGACACGCTGGCCGCCGACCCGCCGCTGGACGGCTGGCAGAACGTTACGGCCCCGGACCTGTGGCTCGACGAGGACCCGCCGCTGGACGCGTGGGAGAGCGCCGCGTCAGCCGATGCCTCCGATCCCCTGGCCGCCGCTGTGGCCGGGATCGTGGCCGCGCTTCCCGAGGCCACGCGCGAGCTCCTGCGCCTGCGGGTGCAGCTGGGGTGCACCTGGAGGGAGGTGGCGCAGGTGCTGAAGACCACCGAGGCCGGCGCCAAGCGCCGGTACCAGCGCGCGCAGGTCTCGCTGCGCGCGCGCTTTCGCGCGGTCGTCTGCGCGATGTCCCCGAGCGAGCGGGCGCGCCTCCCCGCCTGGGCCGCGGCACTCGCCGGGCCCTGCTGAAGCATTCGTCCTTTTTCGCACCCTCGACGGCCTGATCCGGGATCCCGATGGCGGACGTTCTCGTGCTCTCCTCCCCCGCGGCCTACGACCGCCTGCGCCGCGTGGTGCGCATGCAGTCGGCCGGCGGCGTGCCCCACGACCTTCGCGTGGCCCGCGACTGGGGCGAGCTGTTCGATTTGGCCGCCGGCGCCGACGTGGGGCTGGTGTTCGTGGAGCCCTACCGGGACGGGCGACTGGCGGAAAGCGAGATCCGGCGGCTGCGCGAGCGCCACCCCCGGCTGGAGATCGTGGCCTACGCCGACTTCGCCGGGCGCGCCGCGGGCGATCCGTTCGCGCTGGCGCTGCTGGGCGTGCGCGCCGTGGTGGAGCTGGACGGCGGCCGCGAGGCGGGGGTGCTGGCGGGATGCCTGGAGCAGCACCTGAACGCGGGCGCGCTGGACGGCGTGCTGGAGCCGATCCTGCGCGCGGTGCCGCACTCCATGCGTGCCTGGCTGTCGCGGGCGCTGCGCTCGCCGGGGAGCCCGGCCACGGCGGCGGAGCTGGCGGCGCTGGCCCGCTGCAGCCCGCGCACGCTGCGG
>DATABT010000511.1:0-4862 GCA_036259455.1 Longimicrobium sp.
GGCCCACGCAGAACCACAGCACCGCGCGCCACGAGCTTTCGCCCGAGCTGATGGCCGGCCAGCCGAGAAATCCATCGACCCCTTCGCCGCCCGCGTTCCACAGGGTCGGAATGTCGCTCGGAACGCGGCTGAGCCCACAGATGTTTTCCCGCGGAGTCTACGGGCGGATGGGCGGAGGGTTTCGGGTCAGTCCGCGAGCGCGGCGACGCGCAGGAGCTCGTCGTGCACGCGGCCGTTGCTGGCGGCGATGCCACGCCACTGCGGCTCGGGCTGGTTGAACGCGGGGGCCGAGCCGTCCAGCCGCGTGGCGCGCCCGCCGGCCTCCCGCACGATCACCACGGCCGCCGCCACGTCCCACTCCGCCTTGGGCCCGCGCGAGACGAACGCCTCGGCGCCGCCCTCGGCCACGCGGCACATCTTGTACGCCGTGCTCCCCAGCGGCTCCACGCTCCACGCGCCGTGGAACGCGTCGAACTCGCCGCGCTTCATCTCCCACCGCGACGCCACGATGCGCGGCTCCCCCTCCGCGCCCGTCTCCGACACGCGGATCGGCTCGCCGTCGCGAAAGGCGCCGCCGCCCTCCACCGCGTGGAACACCTCGCCCGTGACGGGATTGTGCACCACGCCGACGACCGCGCGGCCGCCATCCACCAGCCCCACGCAGACGGCGAACTCCGGCCGCCCCGCCACGAAGCTGTTGGTGCCGTCGATGGGATCCACCACCCACAGCCGCTCGCGCTTCAGCCGCTCCGGCGAGTCCGCCGTCTCTTCGGAAAGCCAGCCGTAGTCCGGCCGCTCACCCAGAAGAATGCGATGCAGGATGCGGTCGGCGGCCAGGTCGGCCTCGGTGACCGGCTGCTCGGGGGACTTGAAGCGCACCTCCTGCTCCACCCGGAACGCGCGCATGATGGCCTCGCCCGCCGCGCGCGCCGCGCGGACGGCCAGTTCCAGCTCTGCCTGATAGGGATTGCTCACTCAACCTGCCTGCCGCGCGGCCCCGTCACGCCGCCCGCGCGGGATCGGGATCTCGGTGGATGGATATCGATGGATGGATTTCGGTGGATCGCGATCGCCGCACGCCTGGCACTCGAGAAGACGCGGGAGGATGCCGGTCACGATCCCAGGTGCGGTCGAAGCCCCGTACGGCGAGGAACGAGCCGCGGCGGGGCTTCTGGCCCTTCGAGTCGCGGCTTCAGCCGCCCCTCGTTTCTCGTCCCTCACCCCTCGCCGCGCGGCCCCCCCCCCGGGGTCAGCTCGTCCCGACGGCCACCTGCCCCTGCCGCACGCGGCGGCGCATCTCCTCCACGTGCTGCTGGTCGAAGTCCATCACGATCTGCTGCAGCACGCGGCCCAGGTCGTCGCCGGAACCGGTGCGGATCCACAGGTCGCGCACGTCGCGCACGCCGCTGGTCACGTCCTGCAGCAGGTCGCTCTGCTCCGGCGAAAGCTCCAGCGCCTCCGCCAGCCCCGCCGAGAACGACGAGAAGGGCTTGATGATCGCCACGGAGAGCGCGAACCCGTTCTCCATCCCCGAAACGGTCCGCGTGCGCGTGGCCACGATCACGATCTCGAAGTCCGCCTCCCCCTCCGCCGCCAGGTGCACGTCGGGAATCGAGATCAGCTGCCGGCTCAGAAAGCCGGTGATCTGCTCCTCCACGTCATCGGGCGCGGTCACGCTCAGCTGCACGCGCCAGCTCACGTCGTGCGCGAACTGCGCGTGCGCGGCGGCGGGCGCCAGGCCCAGCAGGAGGACGGAGAGTATCGCAAGGAGCCGCATGGGCGTCCGCTCGTTCAGAAAGGAAAAGGGTCCGGCGCGGCTCAGGGGCGGCGCTGGTTCTTCCATGCTACCCGCCGCGTGGCGCGGGGGTGCACGTCAAGCGCGCGAGCCCAGGCCCGGAACTCCGGCCCGTGGTCCGGCTTCTTGCCGGACGCGTGCTGCCACAGGTGAATCATCTCGTGCCGCAGCGTGTGCTCCGCCTCGCCCTGGTGCGCGTGCGTGCAGAGCGTACGGGAGATGACGATCTCCAGCGGGTTGGAGCAGAAGTGCCCGTTGCGCCGCCGCATGGCCCCGCTCAGGTACAGGGGCACCTCCGGCAGCGATCCGCCAAAGTGCGCCGCGTTGATGCGCCGGAACTCCTCCCGCAGCCGCTCCAGGTACGGCTCGTCGCCGGGCGTCACCTGCCGCTTGCGCGGGCGCCGGCGGACCGCGTGCGGCTCCAGCGGGATGTTGGCGATGAAGTCGCGCACCGCCGCCTTGGCCCGCCCTCGCGTCCGCGAATCGCGCGCGGAGAACAGCCGCGCCACCGCCACCAGCACCTCCCGAGGCGCGTCCGCGAACGCCTCGTTCAGCCGCAGCTCGCGCCCGCGGTCGCCCACGGACGCCATGATCCGCCGGTTGCGCGTGAACACCACGCGCGTGAAGTGCGGCGCCAGCGGCGCGACCACCCCCAGGATCTCCCCCTCCGCCCGTCCACAACGCGCGGAGGCCGCCGGGGATGACACCGGCGCGGGCTTCGACGGCGCGGAAGGGGCGGTTCTGGGCGCCGGACCGGGGGCGGGCGCGGGCTTGGGCGGCGCGGAAGAGTTCGGCCGGGGCCGCGCGGGCGGCACCCAGCCGAACAGGTCCAGCACGTCGTCCTTCCAGCTCACGCGGCGGCCAGCGCGGGCGGGCGCTCGGCGTGCCGGTACTCCACCTCGTACCCCATCTCCCGAGGCACGGCGAGCAGACGGTCCAGGTCCAGGTCGATGGTGGCGCCCGCCTTCTGCGTCACCTCGTCCTCCACCGGCAGGTCGAAGTCGTCCGCGCCGTACTCCAGCGCGCGGAAGGCGTCCTCGTTCAGCGTGAGGACGGAGGTGCGCATGTGCCTGATGTTGTCCAGGTAGATGCGGGAGAGCGCGATGTGCCGCCAGTACTCGCGCGGCGTGATCTCCCGCCCGCCCAGCGCGGTGCCGTACGGCTTGTACGTCCAGCAGAGGAAGGAGAAGAGTCCGCCGTATCCGCCGGCCAGGCACTCGTCCTGAAAGGCACGGGTGCGCTCCAGGTGCTCCAGCCGCTCGTCCAGCGTCTCGTCGAAACCGATCACCATGGTCGCCGTCGTCCGCATCCCGCTCTCCACGACGGCCTTCTGCGCCTGAAAGTACTGCTCCACCGTGTACTTGAACTTCGTGTGGCGCTTCCGGAAGTCCTCCGTGAGGATCTCCGACCCGCCGCCGGTGATCCAGTGCACCCCCGCGTCGCGCAGCCGGGCCGCGGCGTCGTGGAAGCTCAGGTTCGCCCGGTCCGCCAGGTACATGAACTCGGCGATGGTCAGCGCGTAGAACTCCACCGCGTCGCCGTACCGGTCACGTACCGCGGCGAACAGGTCCGCGTAGTAGTGCAAGGGCAGCTTCGGGTTGAAGCCGCCGTTGAAACCCACCAGGTCGCCGCCCAGGAAGAGAAGCTCGTCGATCTTGGCGAACACGTCTTCTCGCGACAGCACGTACCCGCCCTCCTGGTTGGGAAGGACGTAGAACGCGCAGTAGTCGCACTGCGCCACGCACACGTTGGTGTAGTTGATGATGCGCATCACCATGTACGTGGCTTTCTTCGGCGCGTGGTAGCGCGCGCGCACCATCCCCGCCAGGCGCCTGAGCTCCTCGTCGGAAGCGTGTTCCCACAGCAGCCGCGCATCGCCCGCGGTGATGCGGCCGCCGCTTTCCACCCTCTGCGCCACCTGTGCGAGCGCGCCCGGCACGCCCGCGGATGTATCGACCGGCACGACATCTCCCTGTGCGGTACGGTCAAGTTGAGCCATGTGATGAATTTCGCGACCCGCGGGGTGCGAGTCAACGGACGCGCGGCGGGGTGCGTGTGGGGTGGTCCGCTCGCGTGAGATGGGATTCCCCTGGAGGGATCAGAACGACGGGGCCGCGATCATGACCGATCCCGGGTTCCGATGCGCACTTCGGGAAAAAGGCTCATCGCGGGCTTCGTTGCAACGCGAGGTCCACGCGCCGTGAATGCGCCGCACAGACGCGGGGCGAGGACCGGGCCGGGCACCCCGATCACCTGCACGGGTGAGTAGATTTCTCGGTCGGCGCCATGGGGCTCCTGCACGGGCTGAGTCCAGGGCGGGCGCCTCCTTCGAAATGACAGCTCGGCGTCGCCCTGCTTACCTGCGACGAAATCGGCGAAGAACCGAAAAACAGACTCTGCGTCAAGAGCCAATCTGGAAAAAGAGCCGGTGATTTCCCGAGGAAGGCGCCGCGCCACACCCCGTCCGTTCGCGGAGGCCGGGCGCCGACCGAAGGATCTCGCCCGCGGAACCGGGAGGCGGCTCCCTGCCACGGCCCCATTCTCCCAGATCGGGCGAGGAGATCCTTCGGTCGCGCCCATGAAGCAGTGCCCGGGCTGGTTGCTCGTGGGCGCTCCCTGAATGGAAAAGGGATCCAGGCGAGGTCGTCGAACGGGGCCCGGCACCTGCCCGGGCGAGTAGATTTCTCGGTCGGCGCCACAGGTCCGTGCACCGGCAGCGATCACGCGGGCGCCTCCTTCGAAATGACAGCCGCGGGGCGAGCGACTTTCATCCCACAGGGTGCGCGTAGCGCCGAATGACTCAGGATAACAACTGTATTCGCTGATTCGTCATAAACCCGTTTTCACATCTCCCCCTCTCCGCCAGGAACGAGCCGCTACTCCCGGTCCTCCGCGCGGCGCAGCTTCAGCGGGGTCACGGCGCACTCGCCCACGCCGTGTCCCTCCACGGCCGTCACCTCGAAGCGCACGTCGTCCCACTCCACCGCGTCGCCGACGACGGGCGGGCGGCCCAGCAGCGCCAGGACCAGGCCGCTGACCGTGTCCACCTCCGGGTGCTCCAGCACCA
>DATABT010000512.1:0-2717 GCA_036259455.1 Longimicrobium sp.
TCGTACACGTACTCCAGGTTGGTGGTCTTGCCGCACAGACCCGGCCCGTAGTACACGATCTTGCAGTTGATCTCGCGCGAGGCGTAGTTGATCATCGACATGGCGGAGGCCTCCTACAGATCGCCGAAAAGGCGGTCGATCTCGTCCTCCGCCTCGTCGGCGAAGCCGGCCTCTACCCGCGGGCCCTGCGGGGCCGCCGCCGAGCGCTCGAACATCTCGCTGAACACTTCCGCCAGTTCCCGCACTACGGCCTTCACCTTGATCCGGATCATTCCCAGCGTGGTGCGGTTGTCGAACAGCACCACCAGGATTACGCGCCTGGCCACGTCGGCCAGGTACATCGACTCTTTTTCGCCCTGGTGAAAGAGCGAGCTGAACTCCGTCTCCCCGATCATCGTGGCCAGCTGGTCGTTGGCCGAAAAGTCGGCCGCCGCCAGCGACGCGAACGCCACCGAATCAAACTCGGGCTTTTCCCCCGCCGTGGTCACCAGCTGCCCGGTCCGGTCCACCAGCAGCGCGCACCGGGCGCCCGCGTCGTACAGAAAGTTCTGGAGGATGCGGTCGATGCGGTGAAAGTCGCGCTCCTCGAAGCTCCAGCTGCTCGCGCCGGCCGCCATCACCCCACCTCCCGGGCCGCCAGCCCCTCTTCCAGCCGCTGCAGCACCGCCGCCGCGCGCTTGCGCAGCAGGGGGCGCTGCTCCCACGCCAGAAAGTCGCGCAGCAGCAGCACCGTGTCCACCGAGGCCGGCACGCCGCCCAGGTACTCCAGCGCGGCCAGGCGGCGGAGCGGGTGGGGGCTGAACAGGTCGCGGCGGCTGCGGCTGATCTGGTCGCGCACCAGCAGCACGCCCACCGCGGCCGCGGCGGCGACCGCCAGGGCAGCGACGGCGGCGGTGCGTACGATTCGCTTGCTTTCCATCACCCGGAGATGGGGGTCGATCGGCGGATGGGGGTGAACGCCGACAAGCTAACGGGGGAAGGCCGAAAAAACAAAATGCCGCGATCGCTCGCGGCATCCGTTCTCCTTTTCCGCACGGACGAGGCGCCGGCTACATCTCCCGCCGGCCGTTCAGCGCCTCGGCGATGGTCACGCCGTCCGCGTACTCCAGGTCGCCGCCCACGGGCAGCCCGCGCGCGATCCGCGTCACCCGCACGCCGAGCGGCGCGAGCACGCCGCCCAGGTAGTTGGCCGTGGCCTCGCCCTCCACGCTCAGGTTGGTGGCCAGCACCACCTCGCGGATCTCGCCGCCGCCCACGCGCTGCACGAGGGTCCGCACGTTGAGCTCCCCCGGGCCGATGCCGTCCAGCGGCGAAAGGCGGCCGCCCAGGACGTGGTAGAGCCCGCGGTACTCACCCGTGCGCTCGATGGCCATGATGTCGCTCGACTCCTCCACCACGCAGACGATGGAGCCGTCGCGGCGCGTGCTCTGGCAGATGGCGCACGGGTCCTGCTCCGACAGGTTTCCGCAGCGGGTGCACGGATGCACCTTCTCGCGCACGTGCACGATGCTGCGCGCCAGCCGCCGCGCCTCGTCCTCGGGCGACTTGATCAGGTGGAACGCCAGCCGGAGCGCCGTCTTGCGCCCGATCCCCGGCAGGCGCGCCAGCTCTCCCACCAGCTCGTCGATGGCCGACAAGGAGCCGTCCCCGCCGCCTTACAGGCCCGGCAGGTTGAACGGAAGCGGAAGGCCGCCGGAGAGCTTGACCATCTCCTCCTCCTCCAGCTTCTTCGCCCGGTTCTGCACCTCGTTCACCGCGGCCAGCACCAGGTCCTCCAGCATCTCGATGTCGCCGGCCTCCACCACGGCGGGGTCGATCTTGATGGAGCGCAGTTTGCCGCGCCCGTCGGCCGTGGCCGTGACCATGCCGCCGCCGCTGCTGCAGGAGACGGTCTTCTGTCCCAGCTCGGTCTGGAGCTGCGACACGCGGGCCTGCACCTGCTGGCCCATCTGGAGAAGCTGCTGGATGTTGTTCATCTCGCTCTGCCGCCTTCTGCGGTACGGATCAAAGAAAAACTGAGAATACGACGCGTGGCGCGGGTCCGCGTCCCCCGCAAGGCCAGGGGGGCGGAACCCGCGCTCAGTCAACCAGTTCCAGGTCCCACGCTTGTACCGCGGCGGCGAGAACCGGTTCCCCTTCCATCATGCGCTGCAGCCGGTCGCGGCGCGCGCTTTCGTTGGTGATGCGGCTGGCGGCCAGGCCGCCGGCGGGCGCCTCGCCCGCCACGTACAGAACGCTCACCCGGCGCCCCATGCGCCGTCCCAGCGCCTCTTCCAGGGCGCGGCGGCTGGTGGGGCTGCTCACTTCCGGGATCGAAAGCGAGCTGGCGGGAAGCTCCACCCGCGCCTGCCCGCCTTCCGCCGCCACGCGGTTCACGGAGCGCAGGATCATCCGCAGCGCCGCGGGGATGGCGGTGGCGTCGGCCATCACGGACTTCCACGCGTCGTTCAGCGCCCGCCCGTCCAGCGGCCCGTCGCTCGAACCGGCCCGCGGGACGCCGCCTCCGGCCGCGGGCGCGGGCGCCTCCGTCCGTGCCGCGGCGGGCGGGTTCGGAGCGGAAGGGGACGGCGAAAACGCACGCTGAGGCGGGGCGTAGTCCTGCCATTCGTCCCCCGGGATGTACCCGTCGAACTCCGGCGGCGGTACGTCGTCCAGCGGCGGCGGGCCATCCGGCGCCGGAGCACGCCGCGCGGCCATGGGCCGGGGGGCCGCGACGG
>DATABT010000513.1:0-2727 GCA_036259455.1 Longimicrobium sp.
CGCGGCCCATCATCACCCATCACGCCATCACCCGCTCACCTCACTGCCGCGTCCAGACGTTGTTGTCGCGCTGGATGTCGGGGAACACGTTTTCGGCGTCGATCTCCACGCGGATGATGGGAGAGGCCACGCGGGGAAGGGTCAGCGTGGCGGTGCGGTGGCCCTCCAGCCACGTCTGCACCGGCACCTCCACCGTCTGCGTCTCGCCGTTCTCCCGCGTCACCGTCACGCGCGCGGGCATGGGCGCCCAGCCACGGTCCTCGATCACGATGGTGGCGCCGCGGCCGTCCTCCGCCACGCTGCCCACGGCCTGGTCCAGCGTCCACGTCTCGTAGAACCAGGTGCGCCAGAACCAGTCCAGGTCCTCGCCGGAGACTTCTTCGAACGTGTTGAAGAGGTCCCACGGGTACGGGTGCTTCCACGCCCAGCGCTGCAGGAACGTCCGCCAGGCGCGGTTGAACGTCGCCTCGCCCAGGATGGCGCGCAGCGAGACGAAGTTGGTGGACGGCTTGGGATACGACGCGGTTCCGTACGCGGCGCCGTTGTAGTGGAAGTCGCTGCGGCGCATGATCTCGCCCTCGGCGCCGGCGCGGGCGGTGTTCAGGTACGCGTCGCGGTCGCTCATCTCCGCGTCGTCGCCGGGAAAGGTGTCCTTGCGTGCCTGGGCCTCGTGAAAGGTGGTCATCCCCTCGTCCATCCACCCGTACCGCCGCTCGTCCACGCTCACGATCATGGGCACCCACATGTGCGCGAGCTCGTGCGCGGTCACGGCGTACAGCCCCTCGTCCGTGCCGCGCGTGTAGCTGCTGATGATGGTCATCATGGGGTACTCCATCCCCCCGCCGATGATGTCCTCGGCCTCCACGGACGTCATGTGCGGCCACGGGTAGGGGATGCCCGTGTACTCGGAGAGGAAGGTGATGGCGTGCGCCTCGTAGTCCGCCGCGTTCGCCCAGCGCGGCGCGTTCTGCCGCCAGAAGGCGTGGATGGCGGTGTGGTCCGCGCGCCCGTCGCCGTTGCGGTCGCCGACGGACGTCCGCCGCGCGTCCCAGTTGCTGGCGCGGGTGACGGAGTACGCCACGTCGCGCACGCTGTCCGCGCGAAAGCGCCAGGTGACGACGCCGTTCTGCCCCGCCGTCGTGGTCCGCCCGAAGTCCGCGGGGGTGACCACGTGCACCACCTGGTCGCTCTCCACGCCCTGCCGGTAGCGCTGCAGGATGGCGGGCGCCAGCGCCTGCTCCGCGTTCTGCAGCGCGCCCGTGCCGAACACGATCCACTGCGCGGGCGCCTCGAAAGTCACGTCGTACGTGCCGAAGTCCGAGTAGAACTCACCGGTGCCGCGGAAGGGATCGGGGTGCCAGCCGATGACGTCGTCGTAGACGGCCATGGCGGGATAGAAGTAGGCGAAGAAGAAGAGGTTGTCTTCGCTGTACCCCATCCGCCCGCTGCCGCCGGCCTGCGGCACCTTGAACCCCCAGTCCACCCCGATGCGCACGGTCGCGCCCGGCGCCACCGGCTGCGCGGGGACGACGATCATCCGCGTGCCGTTGATGACGTACCGCGCGCCCTCGCGGCCGCCCTGCGCCGCGGCCCGTCCATCCACCGCCACGCGCGTCACCTCCACGCCGCCGGTGACCTCCGCCGGCTCGTTGCGAACGACGCCGGGGGCGTTCTGGTTCAGCGTGAGGTCCACGTGCAACTGCGCCAGCGGGTTGGGCGAGTTGTTGGTGTAGGTGATGGTCTCGGTCCCCTCCAGCCGCTTCTGCTCCGGCAGCACCCGCACGCGCATCTGGTAGTCCGCGCGGTTCTGCCAGTAGCGCGGGCCCGGCGCGCCGGTGGCGGTGCGCGTGCCGTTGGCCACCGCGCGCTGGTACTCCGCGGGCACGGTGACGGGGTAGGGGATGGGCCGCTCGAGGCGGGCGGGGGCCGGCGTGGGGCCGCTGGAAGGCGGTGCGCCGCACGCCGCGACCAGCGCAGCCGCGAACAGCGCTGGAAACCAACGCATGGTCATCGATTTCATCTCCGGGTTTGGTGTCGCGGCGCAATCTGGAGCGCGCGGAGGGAGGGGCGCAAGCGAGGCGGGGCGGGGACGCGTTCGGATGTGACGGAGCGTGGGCCGTGTCCACGAAGCGCGGCGAGGGCACGGGGCAACGCGTTTTCGCGCGGACCTCACCACACCGGCAGTCTTTTTGCGCGTCTTCGTGTGCGCGCGCCGGTCCGGCCGGGAGCGTCCCTACCGACGCACCCGGACCCTATTGTCGCCCCTGATCCAGGGAGGTCAGTATGATGAAGAAGCTGCATCTGGAGCTTTCCGACCTGAGCGTGGAGTCGTTCGAGACCACGGACGCCGTCGATGGACGCGGAACGGTCCAGGCGCACATCTCGCCGCGATGCGTTACGAACTACACCTGCGACGAGGCGGCGAACACCTGCGCGCACGTGGAAACCTGCGGCGGGTGGGCCAGCTGCTATGTGAGCTGCGACACGCAGTGTCCGGTAGCCGAGTGCCAGGGCGGCGGCTCGGGGCCTTCGTGGTGCGGATCGGACTGCCCGGACTGCCAGACGCAGCCCAATACGTACTGCTCGACCAACCCCTGCCTCTGCGGCTAGGGTTCGGGGGCAGGCGCGGAACAGCCCGCGGCCACGGGCTGTTCCCTGTCCCGCGTCCGTATGCCGGATCACGAAAAGGAACGGCCTGACGCAGAGACGCAGAGACGCAGAGACGCA
>DATABT010000514.1:0-4143 GCA_036259455.1 Longimicrobium sp.
AAATCTACTTACCCACGCTCATGGCTGGCCGCACGTCCCGGGACCCGCCTCCGATGCGCCGCACAGAAGCGGGGCGAGGACCGAGCCGTGGGCCGGATCACCAGCACGGGTGAGTAGATTTCTCACTCGGCGCCATGGGAATCCTGCACGGGCTGAGTTCGGTGCAGGCGCCTCCTTCGAAATGACAGTTCGGCGTCGGGTCTGTTTACCTGCAACAAAATCGACGAAGAACCTCTTTTCCCCGGCGCAAGTAAGGGTTGACGGTGGAATGCGATCAGCCGCCCTTACCCTTCCCTTTGCCTTTCCCCTTCTCCTGCCCGCGGCCCTTGCCGCGCCCGTCATCCCGCCCGCGCGCGTCGTCGCGGCCGCGGGAGCGCGGATCGATGAACGGCGGTGCCGGCGTCGCCGAGCCGCCGGCCGGAATGCGGTTCAGGGCGCTGACGCCGCCTTCGTCCGCGGCCGCGTCGCCTCCATCACCCTCGTCATCACCCACCTCGCTTTCAATCGGCCGGGTGGCGAGGCGGGTGGGGAGGGTAATGCGCGTGGCGACGACGTAGCCTTCGTCCGACCGCCCCTCCACGCGCACGGAGTCGCCGGGCTGCAGCATCGTAGCGTCGGCGCCGCCGCCGTCCTCGCCCACGACCTCCGTCGCCAGACCGACGACCACGCGCAGGTCCGGCAGGCGCCGCTCGTCCGGCCGAACGAGGAGCGCGCCGACGTCCGACGACCAGGCCAGCACGGCGCCGCGCACGTCCAGCTCGCGGGGAATGCGGCTCGCGGGGGCCATCCGCAGCCCGTTCACCGTCACCACGTCCCCGCCCTCCAGCCGCACCGCCCGCGGGAACGCGAATCCGGATTCGTCATCCACCCGCAGCCCCTCCAGGTGCAGCCGCGCACCCGCCGCCAGGCCGGAGAGGTTGAGCACGGCCGCCGTGTCGGCGCCGTTCATCAACCGGAGGCTCACCGGGCCGGGGGTGACGTCCGCCAGGCGAAAGCCGGTGGTGTCGGCGGGCTCGTTGCGCTCGGATTCCACGATCCACACGCCCGTCGGCGCGAACCCGGGCGCAAAGGTGCCCTCCACCACCGCGCCGTCTTCGCCGCCGCCACACGCCGCCAGGGCCAGAGCCGGGACCATCCATCGCATCCGCATGGCCGCAGGGAGGGGGCAGCAATCGTGCCGATCCGGCGCCCGGATCAATCCCGCGCGGGCTTTTTCCGGCGGATGTGGATCACCTTTTCCACCACTGCGTGTACCGCGCCCTCCGCGTCCGCCAGCTCCACCACGTAGGTGCGGTCGATGGCCGGCGCCCCGGCCAGGGCGGCGCGGATGGCGTCCAGTTCCGCCTCGTCCAGCACGAAGCGGGCGTGCAGGGTAGTGCGGCCGGGGCGGCGGAAGCGGATGGAGGCCGCCTTGTCCCAGACGACGTAGTCGCGCCCCAGGTTCTGGATGAGCATCACCATGTAGACGGGGTCCACCGCGCCGTACATGCTGCCGCCGAAGATGGTGCCCACGTAGTTGCGCGTGCGCCGGTTCAGCGGCAGCCGGATGCGGATCTCCCGCCAGTCACTGGCGATGTAGGTGATGCGCCCGCCCGTGGCGCGGTACGCCGGAAACCAGTTGAAGCCCGCGCGCTGCAGGCGCGTGCGGAGGGATTCGGGCATGAGGAACGCAGGTTCGAGTGCCCAGGTTCAAGTGCCCAGGATCAAGTGCCTCACTCGACCCTGGGGACTGGACACCGGGCACCGGTTTTTCCTACAGGTGCTTGATGCACCACGCGTGGACGCGGTCCATTCCCGCGGCGAGGTCTTCGAGAAAGCCGGCGCCGCCCGGCACGGCGGGATCGGGAAGGCGCACGCCCGCCAGGTGAACGCTGCGCGCGTGGTCCTGCACCAGGTCGCGCGCGCGGCTGCTGGCCACGTAGTCGCTCCACCCCTGCTCCTCCGCCTCGCGCGCCCAGCAGTCGATCTCCGCCACGAACGCGAAGACCACGGACCAGTAGCGCCACGGCGGCACCTCCGGCGTGCGCTGCGCCGTCAGCCGGAAGAGGCGCAGCACGCTGGCCCACGCCGTGTGGTCCGCCTCGTACGTCACGGGCGCGGTGTCCAGCCGCTCGATGAACCCCGCGAGCGCCATCTCCTCCGCCGCCGTGCGCACCGCCCGTCCGGAGTACGCCGTCGCCGCCGCCATCAGGCTTACGGACGCGGATGCGCCGCGGAGGCCCAGCAGAAACGCCAGCAGGTCCGCCTTGGCGCCCACCCCGAACCCCGCGCGCAGCCGCAGCAGCAGCGCGGGCGCCGACGTCAGCCGCAGGGCGCCGAACGACGGATTGCGCGGCGGCGGACGGTCTTCCGGCGCGGGGCCGGCGTGCGCGCGCCAGCGGCGGTCCCCCGCCTCCGCCGCGAATTCGCCCAGCGCCTCGCGAGTCGCCAGCGGAAACGTCTCCGCCAGCGACGTCATCCGCTGCACGCTCAGCAGCGCCGTCCCGCGACGCGCCAGGCCGAACACCAGGTCGTCCAGGCGCGCATCGCTCTCGCGCAGGGCGAGCGAAACGAGCACGAGCGCCTCCGGGTCCACCATGGCCTTCGGCCGTCGGCCGGGCTCGGGACCGGCGGAGGAGGTGAGCGCGCTCCACTGCGCCCACGCGAGCTCCGCGCCCGTGCGCCGCGCGCGCTCGCCGATGCTACGGACGAGCCCGCCGGCCATTCTTCACCCGCTTCAATTCAGGAAAACCAGCGCGAGGAGGGAAGATAATGTTCACGGATGAGGAACATAATGTTCCCTCCGATTCCAGGCCAGCGGAGGAATCATCCATCACTCGCAACGATCTCACGCGAAGACGCGGAGGACCAGGAGATCGTGCCCTCCGCGTCTCCGCGTGAGATCCGTTCAAGCGTAGCGTACCGGAATCACTCCCCGCCCGCGGGCAGGGGAGCAACGGCGGGATCCTCTGGCGGAAGGGCATCCATCTCTTCCATGCGCTCCACGAAGACGGCGCGGGTGCGCTTCAGCAGGGCATCCACGGAAACGCCGGCGGACTCCACGGGCGGCTCGAAGTACACGTGGATGGTGGCGGGGCGCACGATGAAGGTGTCGGGGCGCATGATGTCGAAGCTGCCCGTGACGATGGTGGGGATGATGGGGATGCCCGTCTCGGCGGCCAGCACGAACGCGCCCTTCTTGAACGGCAGCAGCCGCCCCGTGCGCGAGCGTGTTCCCTCGGCAAAGATCACCACCACGCTCTTCTGCTCGCGCATCTGCTCGCCGGCCTTGCGCAGGGAGCGGGCGGCGCTCTCGCGGTTGGTGCGGTCGATGGAGATGTGCCCCGCCACCCGCCACGCCAGCCCGAACACCGGGATCTTCTCCAGCTCCTTCTTGGCGACGAAGTGGTAGTCCACCGGCAGCTTCGCGGCGATGGCGAAGATGTCGAACCAGGAGACGTGGTTGGCCACCAGGATGAACGGCTGCCCCGGCGTCACGTGCTCCAGCCCGTGCAGCACCGCGTCGGAGCCGCTGGACCAGAGGGCAATGCGCGCCCACGTGCGCGTCATCCGCACGTACACCGGCCCGCGCACCCCCACCAGCGCCATCAGGATGGCGCCGCCGCCGATGAACATCGTCGCCCAGAAGATCCAGAAGATCATCCACAGCGCGCGCAGAACGCCCACGATCACGAACTCCCTCCGCCGAAGTGTTGCCAGGCCGCCACCCCGGTAGGCCGGCGGTGTCCCTCCGCGTCCACGAACCACACCCCGTCGCCCCCGCCCGCGCGCCCCACGCACGACAGCCGCACGCGGAACGCCTGCTCGAACGCGCGGTGGTACGGGTGCACCGCCCCGACGGGCGCGGTAAAGCAGAGCTCGTAGTCCTCTCCCCCGCCCAGCGCGCGGCGCAGCGACCTGACCCTGGACCGCTCCCGCGCCGCCGGGTGCACGGGGATCAGCTCCGGCACCAGCAGCACCGCCACGCCGCTGGCCGCGGCCAGGTGCGCCGCGTCGCCCGCGAGCCCGTCGCTCAGGTCCACCATCGCCGTGGGGACGCCGCGCTCGCGCAGCCACTGCGCCTCGCGCACGCGCGGCGTGGGCCGGGCAAAGCGCTCGCGGGCGGCGGGGTGCGGCGTGCGCCCCGCCCGCAGCGCCTCCACG
>DATABT010000515.1:0-3887 GCA_036259455.1 Longimicrobium sp.
CGGTCTCGAGCGATGCGGATGTCGGGCGAGACCGCCTGGAGGTGGAGGCGATCATGACCTCCGGCGCGGCCGTGTTCTGCCTGGCCGGGGGTCACCCGACCACCGAGGGCAAGGCGCGCAACTTTCTCCGCTGCCTGCCGCAGATCCTCTCCGTCCTGGAGCGCACGCCGCGCCCCTTCATCGCCAGGGTCTATCAACCCAACCGCGACGCCCCCGCCGACGCACGACGCGCCGCGTGGACGTAAAGCTGACGCTCGCCGTTTGGGAGAAGCGCCGCGGTTGATGGATAGGACGGAGGAACGACGAAAGGACGCGGACGGGGGATGATGTCCGCTCCCCGTCCTCTGACCTTCCCTCGCGCCCCCGGTTCGATGGCGGCGACGCGCGGGTGTCGGGAAACGGATGTAGTGCGGCGGGGTACGGGAGAGGTTGCCGGAGGTGGCGGGATGCACCATACTTGGTGCGGTCCCGATCTTGCCCTCCCGCGACTGTCAGTCCGAAGGTCTCGTAAGTCGCGTCCCCTCATCAGGTTGTACCAGCATGCACCAGCGGCCCGTCATCGGCATCGCCACGCAGACGCTGCAGTCCATCGACCGCATTCCGGAAGACCTTCCGGCTTCGTGGGTGATGAACCAGCGGTACTTTCACGCCTGCACGTCAGTCGGCGCGATTCCCTGGATGGTGCCGCTGCTGGATGACGACGTCGAGACGCTGCGCGCCATCTACGACCGGCTGGACGGCGTGTTCATCGCCGGGGGCGTGGACATGGACCCGGAGTCGTACGGCGCCGAGCGCCACGAGCTTTGCGGCCGCACCGATCCGCCGCGCGACTTCGTCGAGGTCCAGTTTGCGAAGTGGGCGCTGGAGGACGGCAAGCCGGTGTTCGGCGTGTGCCGCGGGCTGCAGGTGATCAACGTGGCCGCGGGTGGCACGCTCCTTCAGGACTGCGCGGGGCTGTTCGAGGGCGCCATCAAGCACGACTACTTTCCCGGCGCCGGCTGGGCACGCGACTACCTGGCGCACTCCATCCGCGTTACCCCGGGCTCGCGGCTCCACTCCGCGCTGGGCGAGGACGAGGTGATGGTGAACTCCATGCACCACCAGGCGGTGGAGCGCATCGGCGACGGCCTGGTCGCCACGGCGTGGGCGCAGGACGGGCTGGTGGAGGCGCTGGAGGGGACGCGCGAGGGGCAATTCCTGGTGGGCGTGCAGTGGCACCCGGAGATGCTGCTTGACAACCATGAGGGAACCAGGCGCCTCTTCGAGGACTTCATCGAGGCCGCCAACCAGTACCACAACGCCAACCACCTCGCGTTCGCCTGATCCGCGCGATCGGAGGATGATGAGAAACCCGCCTCTCACGCGAGAGGCGGGTTTTTTCGTGCGAGGCCCATCCCGCATGAGGGGAGCATGGCCACTCCTCCCCCGGGATTGGGGAGGGGTCGACCGCCGTTGCCAGGAACGAGCAACAGGCCGGTCGCCGGAGAGGGCCCGCGTAGCGCCGGCTGTGCGGGGGCGCCCGGGTGGGTCCGAGGCGTCTTCCCGGGTGCTACTCCTCGTCCTCGACCGGGCGGATGGTGGCGCCGAGCTGTTCGACGATGTCGAGTGCTTGGGAGGCGTCGAGGATGAGGCCACGGGGTCCGGTGGTGCCCAGCGCGACCCCGGCGATGTTCGATCCGCGCAGGTCGGTGCCGTCCAGCTTGCAGCCGCGCAGATCCGCGTTGCGCAGGTCGCACCCGCGAAAGACGACGCCGCGCAGGTCCGCGCCCTCGAACGAGGCGCCGCGCAGGTTGCACCGCTCGAAGCGCGTGGCCGTGAAGGTGGCGGAGATGAAGAGCGCCATCTCCGCGTTCGCTTCGCGCAGGCGCACGTCGCCGAGCGTGGCGCGCGAGAAGCCGGCACCCACGAGGCGGCAGCCCTCCATCTCCACCCGCGCCAGGTGCGCGCGCTCCCACTGGCTCCCCGCCAGGTCGCACGCGGAGAACCGCGCGTCGAGGATGACCGCGCGCGGCAGGGCGGCGCGCGCCAACGAGGTGCCCTCCATCTCCACGCGCTCCATCCGCAGGCCCGGCGCCGACGCATCCGCCAGGTCCGCGCCTCGCAGCCGCACGTCCTCGATCACCTCGCCGGCGTCGAGCTCCGGCAGGCGCACCGTGACGCCGGAGATGGCGGGCGGCTCCGGCGGGGTGATCCGCATCCCCTGCCGCTTCCGTGGATCAATCCGCATCAGCGCTCAGCCGACGTTCATCCACGCGAATCCACCACTTTCGCACTCTCGCACTCTCGCACCTTCGCGTTCAAAGCGGCTCGCTCCGCCGCACGGGCGGCTTGGCGCGCTCGGGGACGCCGAGCAGAAAGTGCAGCTCGCGGCGCATGCGGCGGGCCCAGGCGCGCTCGTTGTGCTGCCCGCCCATCTCCACCACGTACAGCAGGTCGCGGCCCACGCGGTAGCCCTTCTGCGTGAGGACGTCCTTGAGGCGCCGCACGTCGTGCAGTTCCTCGCTCCCCTCGCTGGTGCCCACGTCCAGGTAGATGCGGCCGGGGACGAACGGCCGCTCCTTGACGAACGGGTAGATGGAGCGCCCGCCGAACCAGAGCGCGGGGCTCATCACCCCCGCGAACCCGAAGACCCGCGGGTGCTTGAAGAAGGCGTACAGGCTGATGAGCCCGCCCATGGACGACCCCGCGATCCCCGTGCTCTCGCGCCCGGGCATCGTGCGGAAGTCGCGGTCGATGATGGGCTTGAGCGTGTGGATGATGAACTCCAGGTACGCCTCGCCCCTGCCGCCCTGCCTGTGCCGGCGGTCGTGCCAGGGGCTGTACTCGTTCAGCCGCTCCTTGCCCAGGTTGGGAATGCCGACCACGATGGCCTCCAGCCCCTCTTCGCTGGCGGCCTCCAGCGTCTGGTCCACCTCCCACTCTTCGCCAAAGCTGGTGGCGCGGTCGAACAGGTTCTGCCCGTCGTGCATGTAGATGACGGGATAGCGCCGCCTGGTGCGCTCGTACGAGGGCGGCAGGTAGACCAGGATGTCGCGCCTGTTGTCCAGCTGCGGACTGTACAGCTGCTCCAGCGCCTTCATGGTGCCCACGACGGTGTGTTGCTCGCCGTCGTCCGGCGCGGGATAGTCCACCCACACGTGCCCGCCGCCGTTCTCCTCCGCGGGCTGCGCGTCCTGTATCTGCCCCTCCGGCTCCGCCGTCTGCGTCTGCTCGTCCGTCATTCGTTTCCGGGATGTGCAACCGTCTGTCCACGCTGTACTTGCGGCGTCCGCCGATGGGGCGCGCGGACCATTCACGAACCGTTCCGCCTGTTCGCGCGGGCGGCAAACTAGCGCCCGCGTGTCCCGCCGACCACCGCGCGGGACGATTGGACGGATACTGAATCCGTAGAAAGTGCACCGCGCTGATCTCCTGACCGAGCGTCAACGCCGCCTTGTCCGGCTTCGGTGTGAGTGGAAAGAAGCTCTGGGCGAAACGCGGAGCGAGAAAACGGGTCACCTGCCCGGGTGAGTAGATTTCTCGGTCGGCGCCACGTTTTCTGCACCGGCAGCGATCAGGCGGGCGCCTCCTTCGAAATGACAGCCGTGGCGCGAGCGACTTTCATCCGACGGGGTGCGCGCAGCGCCGAATGACGCAGGAAGACGTCGTACGGGGGGTTCGGGAACGCGATGGCGGCCTACGACGAGGAGCGGAGGTCAATGTAGACGATCTGCGGCGCGGGAACGGAATCCACCGCCTCGGTGGAAACGGCGTCGGGGCGCGTGGCGGCGGTGGAGAGGAGCCGGGCGAACTCGCGGCGCAGGGCCGGGCGCGCGGCGGCGGGGACGGTCTCCAGCAGGTCGTCCAGCAGCACCTCCTGCCGGGTGCGGCCATCGCCGCGCAGGTGG
>DATABT010000516.1:0-2455 GCA_036259455.1 Longimicrobium sp.
GGAAGAAGGCGCGCCAGGTCGCGGACGAAGGTTTCGACTTCCGGAAGCTCAGGCATGGTTGCCTGCCCGCGCGATCTCGCGCCAGCCGATGTCGCGGCGAAAGTGCCGGCCCTCGTACCGGATGCGCTCCGCCGCGACATCGGCTGGCGCGAGACGGAGCGGGGCGGGCATGCCTGAGCTTCCGGAAGTGGAGACCATCGTCCGCGACCTGGCGCGCCTCCTCCCCGGCTCCACGATCCGCAAGGTCGAGGTCGTGAAGGCGGACCTGATCGAGGGCGACACGCCGGAGGGCTTCGCGAAGAAGATCGGGGGGAAGAAGATCCGCGGGGTCACGCGCCGCGCCAAGAACATCGTGATGGACCTGGGCGGCGACCGGCTGCTGGTGAACCTGGGGATGACGGGGCGCCTTCTCGTCACCCGGGCGGAGGACGAGGAGCCCACGCACCTGGGCGTGCGGCTGGCGCTGGACAGGGGGCGCGAGCTGCGCTACCACGACGTGCGCCGCTTCGGGCGCCTGTGGACCATGACGGACGACGCCTGGCGCGCGTGGGACGGCCAGCTGGGGGTGGAGCCGCTCTCGGACGCCTTCACCGCGGAGTGGCTAGGGCAGGCCGCCGCGCGCTCGCGGGTGGCGGTGAAGACGTGGCTGATGGACCAGGCGCGCGTGGTGGGCGTGGGGAACATCTACGCCAGCGAGGCCCTCTTCCGCGCGAAGGTGGATCCGCGGCGCTCCGCCAACACCCTGACGGCGAACGAGCCGGCCCGCGTGCGGAACGGTGTGCGGCAGGTGCTCACCGAGGCCATCGAGCACCGCGGCACCACCTTTCTGGACTACCGCGACGCCAGTGGCGAGGAAGGCGCCTTTGCGGCACGGCTCAAGGTGTACGACCGCGAGGGACAGCCGTGTACGGTGTGCGGCACCCCCATCGAACGCATCGTTCAGGGAGGCCGCTCCACCTTCTTCTGCCCATCGTGTCAGCGCTAGAGGAGCGCTGCATACCAGTTTTGCGCCACCGCGCGCATCAAATGTCTGGTTTTTTTCGCCAGTTGCATTATTATTCCGACAATCCTGCTCGTTTCATCGTCCCTCCTCCGTACGCTCCTCCGAACTGCCCATACCATGCAAGCACGAAAGTTCCGCGTTCCCCAGCGTAAGACCCAGCGCCGCTGGCGCGTGCCGCCCGCCCTCAAGCGCGGCGACGAGATCTTCGAGGGCCTTGGTGTGCTGGACGAGCTCACCGGCGAAAAGGGCCTGGTCCTGTGGCAGTCGCTGCGCGACACGCTGCTCTGGGCCGACGCGCACGAAGACGAGCGCGCGTCGCTCTTCTCGCCCGACGCCGAGCGCGCCCGCATGGCCATGGTCCTGGCCGCGCAGCCCGCGCCGGAGCTGGAAGAGCCGATGTCGGTCCTCGCGCGCATGCTGGGCGAGCCCACCCGCATCTCCGAAGAGATGGTGGCGCTGGCGTGCCGGCGCATTTCGCAGTGGTCCGACGACCAGCGGCTGCTGGCCACGGCGCTCGCCTTTGCGCAGGCCGCCGCCACGGTCACGCCGGGCGACGCCAGCGCGGCCTTCGCCGTGGGCAAGCTGGCCCGCCGCCGCTTCGAGTACGCGCGCGCCGAAACCTGGTTCCGGCGCACCATCGCGCTGGCGCGGCAGATCGGCGACTGGGCCACCTACGCGCAGGCGTTCATCGGCCTGGGCAGCCTGTACATGCAGCGCGGCAACCTTCCCGCCGCCCGCCGCTTCTTCATCCGCGCCGTGCGCGCCGCCCAGCGCAACAGCCTGCACACCATCGAGGGCGCGGCGCTGCAGGACCTGTTCGGCGTCGCCGTCGAGGCGGGGCGTCCGGACGAGGCGCAGTCGCTGGCCCGCGCCGCGTTCGAGGCGTACGGACCGCACAACCCGGCGCTTCTCCGCCTGGCGCAGGACGTGGCCTACTCGTGGATCATGCAGGGCGACTTCGCGCGGGCGGTGCCGGTGCTGGGGTCGCTGCTGCCGCACCTGCCGCAGCCGGCGGATCGCCTGATGGTGATCTCCAACCTGGCGCGCGCGGCGGGCGGGCTGGGCGATCGCGCGGCGTTCCGCGACGGGTGGGACGAGTGCTTCGATCTGCTGAACAACGCCAAGGTGGAGGAACGCGCGGCGCAGGCCCTGCTGGACCTTGCCCACGGCGCGGCCAGCCTGGCCCTGTGGGACAAGGCGGAGACCGCCGCCCGCGAGGCGCTGGAGATCGCCGTCCGCAGCAGCGAGGCCAAGATCCGGTTCGCGGCCGAGGCGCTGATCGAGTCCGTGCGGCACCACCGCACCATCGAGACCCGCAGGGCCGCGCCCGCGCCCGAGGTGGTGCGCGCCGCGGACACGCTGGCCGAGGACTTCGTCCGGTCGCTTCAGACCGTCGGCGCCGGGGCCTGATCCCCGCGCTCCGCGCTGAAAGCAAGCAGAAGGGGCGCCGCC
>DATABT010000517.1:0-14115 GCA_036259455.1 Longimicrobium sp.
CGGGGGGGGGCTTCTCGTTTGTGGCTGGGCCCTCGACCCCGGCCGGCTTTTCGCTCATTCCTCGCGACGGGCCCGCTGCCCTGACCCGGGGAGGGTGGAGGACTGGCTCGACGCTTCGATCGCCCGGACTCGCTTCGGCGATGTTTACACCCCCTCCCGCGCCGTTGGCGGGAGGGGGTGGACGAGCCTGAGCGAGGCCGGGGGAGGGTCGCGTTCTACCGCACCGCCGCCAGCTGGCGGGTGTGGTGCTCGATGTGCACCGCCGCCAGGCGCATCCCGCGGGTGAGGTCGATGGGGCCGAAGAACGCGTGCGTCACGTACTGCACCCCGCCCGCCCGCGCCCGCTCCGTCTCGCGCTCGAACTCCTCCCCCAGCACCCGCAGCTCCGCCAGCGCCTGCTCCCTGGGCAGCCCCTCGCCCTCGGGGCGCACCTCGCGCGGCGCGGGGGCACGGCGGGGAAAGGTGCGGTGAAAGAGCATGTGCGGCAGCAGAAAGGTCTTCAGCAGACGGCGCCGGAAGGGCGTCATCTTCAGCTGCATCCCCGGCCCGCCGCGTACCTCCCGGATCATCGTCCGGTACACCATCGCCAGGTGCTCGGTGATGACGGCCGGCGTCCACTTGCCCGGCGCCCACGGCTGCATCCACCTGGCGTCGGGAATGCGCGCGGCGGTGTCCAGGTACGCGGCCAGCGCCACCTGGTGCTCGTCGACCACCGTGCGCCAGCGGCGCTCCGCTCGCGGCGTGGCTGTGGGCATCGTTCGGAAGGTGAGGTGAGGGACGACCGGGGAGAGAGAGGGCGGGCGGAATCAGAGGCTGGGCACCGGACACCGGACACTGGGCACTGGGCACTGGGCACTCGAACCCGCCCTTCTACCGCCCGTCCCGCAGCCAGTGCTCGATGCGGATCGGCGACTCGGTGAGCTTCCACCCCGTGCGCGACCACTCCGCAACGCGGGCGTTCATCTCCTCCGCCGTCTTCACGTCCTCGCGGCCGGGCGCCATGTAGTCCGCGCTGGACCACTCGCGAAAGCGCACGTTGCCCTCCGCGTCCGGGCGAAAGAGGAGGATCACGAAGCCCTGCCCGCCCGACGGCGCGGCGGCGTGGAAGGCGATGTTGTCGGGACCGCTCACCGGAAGGCGGCGGACGCCGACGCCACCACCGGGTCCTGCACGAAGATCACCCCCGGCGACACCTCCGCGCCGCGCGCGACAATGCCGTCCACCGCCATCGCCGCGAAGAGCAGCGCCAGGTACAGCAGCGAGTTGCGGTACAGCTTCCACGCCGGCTGCACGAAGTTGGCGGCGCGCATCAGCACCACCACGTCGCGCAGGAACCACAGGCCCAGCGCCAGCGCGAGCACGCCGTAGACCGGCCCGAGGCCGCCGTACGTCACCGGGCCCAGCGTGAGTGGCACCAGGATGAGCGTGTAGATGAGCATCTGCCGCATCGTCTCGCGCTCGCCCCACACGTTGGGCGCCATGGGCACGCCCACGCGGCCGTAGTCCTTCTGCTTGACCAGCGCCAGCGCCCAGAAGTGCGGCGGCGTCCAGAAGAAGACGATGAGGAATAGGTACAGCGACGTCAGCGAGACCTCGCCCGTGGCCGCGGCCCAGCCCACCAGCGGGGGAAACGCACCCGCCGCCCCGCCGATCACGATGTTCTGCGGCGACGTGCGCTTGAGCCAGCGGGTGTAGATGAAGACGTAGTACAGCAGCCCCGCCATCGCCAGCACGGCGCTCAGCAGGTTCACCAGCAGCGCGTACACGGCGAACGCCGCCGCGCCCAGGGTGACGCCGAACGCCAGCACGTGCCCCGGCGACATTCGCCCGCTGGGGATGGGCCGCAGCCTGGTGCGCGGCATGTGTGCGTCGATGTCGCGGTCGATGAACATGTTGATGGCGTTGGCCCCGCCCGCCATCAGGTACCCGCCGATCATGGTCCACAGCAGCGTCCACCCGTCCGGCCAGCCGCGCGACGCGATCACCATGGGCGCCCACGTGGTCACCAGCAGCAGCGAGATGATGCGCGGCTTGGTCAGCGTCACGTAGTCGCGAAGCCGCTGACGGATGCCCCCGGCGCCGCTCTGCGCGGCGGCCATGCCGGCGCGCTGCGTGGCGGTGGTCATGTCGGCGGGGTCCACCGCGCCCGGCTGGGGCGTGGCGAAGCCTTCGGGGATCAGCGTGACGGAGACGTCGGACATCAACTCGGCCGTTCTCGGGGTGCAGGGACGGCGGAAATATACGCGCGGCACGCCGGTGCGCTACCCCGCGTATCCACGCGTCCGCAGGTTTCCGGACGGCCCGTCGGGAATCTCCCCACGCGCGCCCCTCACCCGCCAAGCCGCTGGGCATCAACCACTTGCGTTGATGACGACCGTCCGGTTACCATCGTGCGCCGCCCGACGCCCCTTTTTTCGACGCAAGGATGAGCCCCGAAACCCCGCAGACCCGCTATGCGCGCTACGCCTGGATGGTGCTGGCATACAACGTCGCCGTGGTGCTGTGGGGCGCGTACGTGCGCGCGTCGGGCTCGGGCGCGGGGTGCGGGCGGCACTGGCCGCGCTGCAACGGCGTGGTCATCCCCCGCAGCCCGTCGGCGGAGACGCTGATCGAGTTCACCCACCGCGCCACCAGCGGCATTGCGCTCCTCGCCGTGGTGGCGCTGCTGTGGATGGCGTTCCGCCGCTTTCCCGCCCGTCACCCCGTGCGGCGCGGCGCCGTCGCGTCGATGGTGCTGATGCTGACGGAGGCGGGCGTGGGCGCCGGGCTGGTGCTGCTGGAGTACGTGGCGGGGAACGACTCGCCCTGGCGCGCGGCGTGGATGGCCGTGCACCTGGCGAACACCTTCCTCCTCCTCGCCGCGCTGGCGCTGACGGCGTGGTGGGCCAGCGGCGGCCGCCGCGTGCGCATCCGCGGCCAGGGGACGGCGGGCGTGCTGGCGCTGGCGCCGCTGGCGCTCATCCTGCTCGTCGGCGTCACCGGCGCCGTCACCGCGCTGGGCGACACGCTCTTCCCCAAGACGAGCGTCGGCCTCTCGTCCGGCGTGCACTTTCTGGAGCGGCTGCGCATCGTCCACCCGGTGCTGGCCGTCTTCTCCGCGGTCTTCACCATCCTGGCGGCGTCGCGGCTGCGCGTGCTGCGGCCCGGGCGGCGGACGGCGCGGCTGGCGAGCCTGGTGTCGCTGCTGCTGATGATCCAGCTGGCGGTCGGCGTGTTCAACGTGGCGCTGCTGGCCCCCGTCGGCATGCAGATCATCCACCTGCTGATGGCGGATGCCGTCTGGCTCGCGCTGGTGCTCCTCGCCGCGTCGGCGCTGGGGGAGGAGGATGCGGAAACGGCCGCGGCGCCGGTGAATGCCTATCCTCGTAGCGAGCCTGGCGCGCTCCCCGTCACCACGGGCTGAAGCCCGCGGCTATGACGGCCACAAGCCCCGCCCTGGGCGCGCTGCGCTTGCCCGGCGGGGCTTCAACGTCATCGGCGCCGCGCGCGAAAGACGACAACGCGCCGGACGCGGCCCACGCGAGCAGGTGAAGCCCCGTTTTGCCAGGAACGAGCAAAGACGGGGCTTACGGCATTCCATAGCCCCTGGCTTTAGCCCGGGTGGGCGGGCGAGCCACGAAATCGTCCCTTGAGCCGTGAACCCACCCCTCCCCTGGCCCCTCCGCCGGGGCTCGGGGAGCGATCGACCGCCGCCGCGAGGATCGGGCGAAAGGCTGGTCGGCGGAGAGGGCCCGGGGCCCACCTCTTGCACCCCGCGCCGCGCTCTGAAAAACGCGTACCCTGGTGGTGCCCGGGGATGAAATCGGACGATACGGACGGGAGGAAGCGGTGAACGATACGGCGTCGGTGCTGCGGAACGCCCTCGCGGGGGGCGAAACGAACGTGGGACAGGTGGAGCGGTGGGCGTCGATGTTCGGCGGGGGATTCATGGCCGGCGCGGGGCTCAGGAAGGGTGGATTCGGCGGCGCGCTGATGGGCCTGGCGGGCGCCATCCTGCTGCACCGCGGCGCCACCGGCCACTGCCACGTCTACGGCGCGCTGGGGATCGACACCGACGGCGGCGCCCAGCCGTCCACCGCCCCCGCGCCCGGCGTGACGCGGGCGGAGAGCGAGGCGGGCGGCGTGCGCGTGGAGGCGTCCATCACCATCAACCGCATGGCCGAGGAGCTGTACGCGTACTGGAGGGACTTCAGCCACGCGCCGAGCTTCATGGACCGCATCATCTCCGTGCGCGTGGTGGACGACCGCACCTCGCACTGGACGGCGGAGGGACCGCGCGGGCGCACCTGGGAGTGGACGTCGGAGGTGACGGAGGACGTGCCCGGCCGCCGCATCGCCTGGCACACGCTGCCGGGCTCCGACCTGCCCAACAGCGGCTCGGTGGAGTTCACCCCCGGCCGCCCGGGCGAAACGACCGTGCGGCACACGCTCCGGTTCGACCCGCCGGGCGGCGTGGTGGGTGCCGCCATCGCCAGCGCCTTCCACCAGATGCCGGAGAAGATGGTTCGGGAGGACCTGCGCCGCTTCAAGACGCTGATGGAGGCGGGAATGACCGTCAGCTCCAACGGTCCGTCTCCGGGCGCCACGTGATCGCCCCCGCGAAGCCCGTCCGCGCCTCCGCGGCGGATGCGCTGGCCCTCGCGCACGGCGCGTTCTACGCCGCGACGGGCGCGTGGCCGCTGCTGCACATGCGCAGCTTCGAGGCGGTCACGGGGGAGAAGACGGACGACTGGCTGGTGGAGACGGTCGGTGCGCTGCTGACGGTGGGCGGGGCGGTGATGATGATGGCGGGCCTGCGCCGCCGGGTCACACCGGAGATCGCCCTGCTGGCCGCCGGCTCCGCCGCCGCGCTTGCCGCCATCGACGTCATCTACACCGGCCGCCGCGTCATCCGCCCCGTCTACCTGCTGGACGCCGTCGCGGAGGCCGGCCTGGTCGCCGCCTGGGCCGCGGTGGCCGCGCAGAATCCAGTGCTGGATGATGCGGAGGACGAGGATCGCTGAAGACACCGGTCCGCGATCCTTCCTCCATGCGAAGCCGCCTCGATCGTGGGGCGGCTTCGACGTTCGTGGGCCGCCTCCACGACGGGCGGATGATATGAATCCCCGGCTGGAACAGCGGGACGCCCCGCACACCCCGCGGGGCTGGGCATCCGCCGGCCACGCGCGACAGGCCGGCGGATCGCAGTCCGCGAAGGCGGACTTCGTGAATCTCCAGCCGCGGTTTTCAACCGCCACGACTCGGGGTCGGCCGCAGCGCCCGTGGTCCGCCGTCCCTGCCGATACGGATCCCGCCGGCGCCGACCCTCGTCGGTTCGGCGGATGTGGTGTATCATCCCCGTTTGCCAAACACCTGAGCGCCGGATATACGGCGGACGCATCACACCATCGGACGGAAGCGAGATGGCGGAATACACGCTGGTCGCGGAAAAGACGGGCGAGCTGCGGATGGACGCGGCGGCCAGGGAGGAGCGCTACGCCACCCTTGCCGCGCAGATCGAGGCCACGCTGGCGGGCGAGCCGGACCTGACGGCGGCGATGGCGAGCATCGCGTGCCTGCTGCACAACGGCTTTCCGTACTACTTCTGGACGGGCTTCTACCGCCGCGTGGGGCCCACGCGGCTGCTGGTGGGGCCGTACCAGGGCACGCTGGGATGTCTGGACATCGACTTCGCGCGCGGCGTGTGCGGCGCCTGCGCCACCCGCGAGGAGACGATCATCGTCGACGACGTGCACGCGTTCCCCGGCCACATCGCCTGCGACAGCGCCAGCGCGTCGGAGATCGTGGTCCCCGTCTTCGACGCGCGCCGCCGGCTCATTGCCGTCCTCGACGTCGACAGCACCCTCCCCGCCGCCTTCGACGAGGTGGACCAGCGCTGGCTGGAGCGCATCGTCACCCTGCTGGCGGAGAAGGAGCCGATGCCGGTGGTGTGGGCGAAGGGCTCGTGACCCGCCGGCATGCCGCGATGAGGCAAGCCCCTCGACGGAGCGGCTGAAGCCGCCGCAACGACCGCGGAAAGCCCCACAGACCGCGTGGGGCTTCAACCCACGAACTTCCCACCGCACATGCACCATGCAACATCCGTGGACGCAGCTGTGCGTGCACCTCGTCTGGTCTACATGGCAGCGCGCGCCGCTCATCACGCCGGAGATCAAGCCGCGTCTGTACGGCGTGCTCCAGCACCAGGCCTCACGTCTGGGCGCGGACGTAATCGCGATCGGCGGGATCGAAGACCACGTGCACGTGCTGCTCCCGTATCCACCCAGGCTCGCGCTTTCTGATCTGGTGCAGCGGATGAAGGGCGCCTCATCCCACTTCGTAACGCACGTGATGCGGTCGCCGGATGCGTTCGAGTGGCAGGGTGCGTACGGCGCGTTCACCCTGACCAAGCGAGCGGTGCCTCACGTCCGGGACTACGTGCTGAACCAGGAGAAGCACCACCGCGAGGGCTCGCTCTACCGCGAGCTGGAGAGGGACGAAGAGTTGAAGCCTCACCCCCGAACGGCGCAGTTTGCCGTTCGGGGGTGAGGCTTTCCGCGGTCGTTGCGGCGACTTTAGTCGCTCCGGCGCGGAGCTCGCCACCTGCCTTTGGCCCTCTTCCCTCCGGCGCCGTATCTTCTGGCGCATGTCGACCAACCCTCCCCCGCCCACGCCCACGCGCCCCTCCCGCCCCCGCCTGCCGCGGCTGGTCCAGTGGGCGCTGCGGGTGCCGCTGTTCTACAAGATCCTGCTGGCCAACGCCACGCTGGTGCTGGTCGGGACCATCGTGGGCAGCATGGTCACGGCGGATTACGTGCGACGGCACCCGGGTGCGTCCACGCTGGACCTGGTGGGGGCGATGGCCGGCGTGGGCATCGTGGCGACGGTGCTGGTGAACGCGCTCATCCTGCGCCTGGCGCTGCACCCGCTGGACGCGCTGGAGCGCACCGCCGCCCGCGTGCACCGCGGCGACCTGGACGCGCGCGTGCCGCTTTCCGCCGTCGCCGACCGCGAGCTGGACCGGCTCACGCGCACCTTCAACGGCATGCTGGATTCCGCCGCCGCCAACCGCGAGCGCCTGCGCGAGGTCGCATCCACCGCCCTCAACGCCGCCGAGGAGGAGCGCAAGCGCATCGCCCGCGAGCTGCACGACGAGACGGCGCAGCTGCTGGCGGCGCTGCTCATCCGCATCCGTGTGCTGCGCAACGCCACGGATTCGGAGGCCGTCGCGGCGGCGCTGGAGGACATGCGCCGCGAGATCGGCCACGCGCTGGAGGGCGTGCGCCGCTTTGCCCGCGGGCTGCGCCCGCCCGCGCTGGACGAGCTGGGGCTGATCCCCGCCATCGAATCGCACGTGCGCTCCATTCGCGAGATCACGGAGATCGACCTGTCGCTGCACGCCGACGGCACCGCGGACGACGAGCTGCCGCCCGAGGCGTCGCTGGCCGTCTATCGCATCGTGCAGGAGGCGCTGTCCAACGTCGTTCGCCACTCCGGCGCCACCCGCGCCGCCGTCCGCGTGGTCCGCGAGCCCGACCGCCTGGTGGTGACGGTGGAGGACGACGGCCACGGCTTCAACGTGCCAAAGGTGCGCGCGGCGGGGCGCGGGCTGGGGCTCTTCGGGATGGGCGAGCGCGCCGCGTACCTGCGCGGCCGTGTGGACGTGCTGAGCGCCCCCGGCACCGGCACCCGCGTCCGCGCCGAGATCCCCCTGCGCGACCCCGCCCCGGGGGAGGACGAGGGGGAGTAGGCAGGCACCCCACCGGAGCGGCTGACGCCGCCGCAACCAGGGCGGAAAGCCCCACGAACTGCGTGGGGCTTCAGCGACACAAAACCATTCACGCGCATGGAGTTGAAGCCTCACCCCCGAACGGCGCCGTCTGCCGTTCAGAAGGTGAGGCTTTCCGCTTTCGTTTGCGGCGACTTCAGTCGCTCCGCTGGCGCGGACGACGCATCCAGCCGACGCGCCCTCCCCTCCCTTTCCCGCCGCCGGTTGGTGCACCGGCGGCGCGTGGTTAGATTTCCGGCACCATGACTTCGCGCGAGCAATCCCACGATCCGGGTCCGGCAGAGGCGCCGGCGGATCGTTCCGGCAGTACCGCGGCGGCCGCGACGGCGCCCGCCGATCCCCCCAAGAAGCCCCTTCGCGAGCAGCTGAAGGTCGGCGAGCTGCGCCAGCTGGTGCCGCGCCTCAAGCCGCACCGCGGCAAGCTGGCGCTCGCCACCGTGATGCTGCTGGGGAGCAGCGCCGCGGGGCTCGTCTTTCCGCGCGTGGTGGGCGGGCTCATGGACTCGGCCTTCCTGGACCGCAGCATGGCCGAGCTGGACCGCACCGCGCTCTTTCTGCTGGGGCTCTTCGCCGTTCAGGCGGTGATGAACTTCATCCAGGCGTACCTCCTCAGCATGGCGGGCGAGCGCATCATCGCCCAGCTGCGGATGGACCTGTTCGATCGCCTGCTGGGCCTTCCCCCAGCCTTTTTCGCCGACCGCCGCACGGGCGAGCTCACCAGCCGCCTGGGCACGGACGTCAGCATGCTGCAGGGCGTGCTCACGCTGCACACCACCGAGATCTGCCGGCAGCTGCTGATGCTGGTCGGCTCGCTGGTGATGCTCACGCTCACGCACGTCTACCTCACGGCCGTGACGATGGTGATCGTGCCCATCGTGGTGGGCTCGGCCTTCTACTTCGGCAAGCGGCTGCGCACGGCGTCGCAGGGGGTGATGGACCAGGTGGCGGAGGCCAGCGCCATCGCCGAGGAGGCGTTCGCGCAGATCCGCGTGGTGCAGAGCTTCGTGGGCGAGCCGCACGAGCGGGCGCGCTACGGCGACCGCATTCGCGAGTCCGTCAAGGTGGCGCTGCGGCGGGCGGTTACGCGCGGCTTCTTCTTCAGCGCCATCGGCTTTGTCAGCCTGAGCGCGTCGGTGCTGGTGCTGTGGATCGGCGGGCGGATGGTGGTCGCCGGGCAGCTGACGGCGGGAACGCTGGTGTCGTTCATCCTCTACAGCGCCATGGCGGCCGGCGCCGTGGGCACGCTGGGCGGATTGTGGAGCGCGTACCAGGAGGCCGTCGGCGCCGCGGGGCGCGTGTTCGAGCTGCTGCGCGCGCGTCCCAGCCTGCGCGATCCCGAGGCGCCCGCCGCGCTTCCCCGCCCCGTGCGCGGCGATGTGGCGTTCGACGACGTCTGGTTCCGCTACGAGCCCGCCGACGAGCTGCCGAAGCTCGAGTTTCCCCAGCAGTGGGGCGAGGTCAAGCGCGAGCCCGTCCCCCTGCCGGCGACGCCGGACTGGACGCTGCGCGGCATCACCTTCCGCATCCGTCCGGGCGAGACGGTGGCGCTCGTGGGCCCCTCCGGCGCGGGAAAGACGACCATCGCCGCGCTCATCCCCCGTTTCTGGGACGCGCAGCGGGGGCGCGTGTCGCTGGACGGCATCGACGTGCGCCACCTGCGGCTGGCGGACCTGCGCGCCGCCCTTGGCCTGGTCCCCCAGGAGACGCTGCTGTTCAGCGGCACCGTGCGCGAGAACATCGCCTACGGCCGCCCCGACGCCCCGGAGGGGGACATCGTGGCGGCGGCGCGGGCGGCGCACGCGCACGAGTTCATCCAGCTGCTGGCGGAGGGCTACGAGACGAAGGTCGGCGAGCGCGGCATCAAGCTCAGCGGCGGCCAGCGGCAGCGCATCGCCCTGGCCCGCGCCATCCTCAAGGACCCCGCCGTGCTGGTGCTGGACGAGGCGACGAGCAGCCTGGACGCCGAGAGCGAGGCGCTCATCGAAGACGCGCTGAACCACCTGCTGGCCAACCGGACGACGCTGATCATCGCCCACCGCCTGTCCACCGTGCGCCGCGCGGACCGCCTGCTGGTGCTGGATGCGGGGCAGATCGTGGAGACCGGCACCCACGCCGAACTGATCGCCGCCGGCGGCCTGTCCGCGCGCCTCTACGCCCGCCAGTTCCGCGACTTCGACCGCGACGACACCGGCCCCCTGCTGGCGGATGCGCCGGAGCCGGAGACGGCGGACGAGGATGGCGATGCGCCCCGCGGCGAGGGCGAGCTCCTGATCGTGTGAGCACGACGATGCCGCGCCTGGAAGCAGACTTCAATTCAACGGAGTGTCCGGCGGTTTTCTCTGCCTTTCCCATGGGGACACCTGCCGCGACGAAGGCGGCGACGACGTCCGGCTTCAGGCGGGGATGCAGGTCACCGTGTTCGAGCCTGACCTCGATCGCGACGGCAACCCGCCACGTCGGAGCTCACCCGCGTCCCGCCGCGGCCTTCCTTCCACTTGCCCTTGCACGGAACCCTCCGTCTGGCCCGCCGATTGACGCGTTCGTTATATTCGCTGCGGCAACCTTCATCCGCCGCAGACGCGCCTGGAGAACGATAGAATGACGTCGCAAGGAAACGCGGAAACGCTCGTGATCGTCGGCTCGGGCCCGGCGGCCTGGACGGCCGCGGTGTACGCCGCGCGCGCCAACCTGGACCCGCTGGTGATCGAAGGCGAGCCATCCCGCGAGATGATTACGGGCGGACAGCTCATGTACACCACCGACATCGAGAACTTTCCGGGCTTTCCGGAGGGGGTGGACGGGCAGGAGCTGATGATGAAGATGAAGGCGCAGGCCGAGCGCTTCGGCACGCGCACGATGATGGAGAACGTGGTCTCCGTCGACTTCCAAGCGTACCCGTTCATCCTGCGTCCGTCGTACAGCGACGAGATCCGCGCGAAGTCCGTGATCGTGGCCACCGGCGCGCGGGCTAACTGGCTGGGGCTGGAGAACGAGATCCGCCTGGCCCAGCACGGCGGCGGCGTGAGCGCCTGCGCCGTGTGCGACGGCGCGCTGCCGGCCTTCCGCGACAAGCGGCTGGCCGTCATCGGCGGCGGCGACTCGGCGATGGAAGAGGCCAACTACCTCACCAAGTTCGCCAGCGAGGTGGTGATCATCCACCGCCGCGACAGCTTCCGCGCGTCCAGGATCATGGCGGACCGCACGCTGTCCAATCCCAAGATCCGCGTGGAGTGGAACACGAAGGTGGCGGACGTGCTGGGCGACGACTTCATCACCGCCCTGCTGCTGGAGGACGCCAATACGGGCGAGCGGCGGGAACTGGAGGTCGGCGGCCTGTTCGTGGCGATCGGCCACACGCCCAACACGCAGTTCCTGCAGGGCCAGGTGGACCTGACGCCGCACGGCTACGTGGTGGCGCCGCACGCGTGGCGCACCGCCACCAGCGTCCCCGGGGTGTTCGCCGCGGGCGACGTGATGGACGACTACTACCGCCAGGCCATCACCGCCGCCGGCACCGGCTGCATGGCCGCGCTGGAGGCCGAGCGCTGGCTCTCCCACCACGGCGTCGCGGAGGCCGAGCCGCCGGTGCTGGAAACCGCGGAGAGCTCCGTTGGCCACCCCGCGGAGCAGATGGCGTAAGGCGGTACGGGAAACGAGGGTACGAAGGTACGAAGGTACGACGGTACGACGGTACGATGAAGAGAAGCCGCGGCTCCCGTGTGGGGGCCGCGGTTTTCGTTTTTCCCACGTTCGCGGGCGCGGCCGTTCGTTACGGAGGATCGGGCTCGGCCCTGACCGCGGACAGGAACTGCTCCACGGTGGCGCTCAGCCGCACTCTCAGGGCGAGAAGAGAGTACGCAGAGGAATTCGGCGTTTCCTCTGCGTACTCTCTTGTCTGCTCTGCGTCCTCTGCGTTCATGCCGTCTGTTTTTTCGACGCGATCCAGTGCTCGACTTTCGCGCGCAGCATGGGCAGGGTCACGGCGCCGTCGTCCAGCACCACGTCGTGGAACTCGCGGATGTCGAAGGCGGAGCCCAGCTCGCGGCGCGCCTGCTCGCGAAGGCGGACGATCTCCAGGTAGCCCACCATATAGCTGATCAGCTGCCCCGGCGTGGCGGCGTGGCGGTCGGCGTAGACCTCGGCCTGCGCGCGCGGGCGGCGGGAAATGGTCGTCATGGAATCCACCGCCTGCTCTCGGGTCCAGCGGAACACGTGCACGCCGGGGTCGATCTCCAGCGCCACCAGCGCGTCGGAGAGGTGCGAGTACACGCCCGCGCGGTACAGCGGATCGCCGAACGCGCCGATCTCGTCGGCCACGCGCTCCGCGTACATCCCCCACCCTTCCGTGAACGAGCCGGTTCCCAGCAGCCGCAGCACCGGGTGCGCCACCGGCCGCTCCCGCACCCACGCCTGCTGCAGGTGGTGCCCCGGCCACCCCTCGTGGCTGGTGGCCGTCGCCAGGTCCATCCGCGGGCTGCGCTCCGCGTTCCCCAGGTTCAGCCAGAAGGTCGCCGGGCGGCTGCCGTCCATGGGCGCGTTGTCGTACCACGCGCCGGGGCGCGAGGCCTCGGTGTACGACGGCGCCGCCTCCACCACCACCGGCGTCTCGGGAACGCGCGAGAAGGCGCGCGGCATCAGCATCCGCAGCGTGTCCATCTGCGCGCGGGCGGCGGCCAGCTTGGCGTCGCGGCTGGCGAAGGCGAACCGCGGGTCCGTCTTCAGCAGCCCGCGCGCGGCGCCCAGCTCCGTCTCGCCCGTCACCTGCCGCGCCAGGGGGAGCAGCTCCGCCTCCAGCTCCATCCGCGCGGCGCGGGCGGCGGACTGCAGGTCCTCCGGGCTGATGTCCAGCGACGTGTAGCTGCGCACGATGGCCCGGTAGCACGCCTCCCCGTCGGGGATCGCCCACAGGCCCACGTCCGTGCGGGCGCGCGGCAGGTACTCCGTCTCCAGAAACGCAAGATACTCCCGCAGCGCGGGATAGACGTCGTCGCGCACCACGGCCGCCATCTGCCGCCGGTACGACTCGTCGTCCGAACGCGTCACCAGCGCCCAGAACGGCGAGCCCTCGACGGAGTCAGGCGTCATCCCCCGCAGCTGCTCGATCACGCGCTCCACGTTGGGGCGCGGCGCGGTGTAGCCGGACCCCAGCCCCGTGCGCAGGTTCGCGACCTCGATGGACGCAAAGCGCGGCAGGTCGCGCCAGCGGGCCAGCGTGCGGGCGCGGTCCTCCTCTGTCTCCACGCGCGCCGTGCCGGCCTGGTTGCTCACCGCGAAGTGCCAGCCGAAGATCTGGTCCACGCCCTGCCACAGCTCGTACCGGCACACCCGCTGCGCCGCCGACGCCTCCAGCGACTCGCGCAGCATCCCCAGCACCAGCCACTCCGGCTGCCCGAAGAGCGCGCTCGCGTCGATCGCCCGCAGCTGGGCGAGATAGGCATCCTGCGCCCGATCCCACTCCTGCTGGAACCCCAGCGAGTTGTCCGCCCAGCGGTCGGGCGCGGGCGCGGGCCCCAGCTGCGCCTGCGTGCCGGGAAAGCGCTCGAGCACGTCGGCCAGGTACGCGTCGGCGATCCGCCGCACCTCCGCCGCCTGCGGCGATGCCGGCGGCGTGTCGGGGGATGCGGTCTGCGCGTGCAGCGGGGCGGCCGCGGCCAGCGCGGCGAAGACGGCGGCGCGCAGGCGGACGCGCACAGGGATGGCGTTCATCGCAGCTCTCGCGGAAAGCGTGGGATGGGATTTCAGGTGGATGCGTCGGCGTCCATGAAGGGCACGCCCAGATAGCGGCAGAACATCCGCGCCAGCTCGCGCGCCAGGGTCTGCGCGTCGATGGGATCCATCGAGGGCTCCATGTGCCCGAACAGCGCAGCCTCGCGCAGCGCCGAGCTGCAGCCGGCGAACGCAAAGCGCAGCGCCATCGGCGGATCGGGGTGGTCGATCTCCGCCATCCGTTCCACCATCAGCCGGCGGAACGGCTCGCGGACCCCCGCGCGAAACGCGGCCCACGCGGCGTTGTCCGCCACCGCGTCGGGATTGGCCCGCGTGCGGCTGACGATCTCGCGCAGCACGCCGGTGTGCGCGTTCGCCGCCTCCAGCATCAGCTCGAAGTACGCGTGCGCGATGGGCGCAATGCCGGCGCCCCGCCACCGCTCCGGGTCCAGCGCCCGTTCGGCCAGGGCCAGCGCGTCACGCACGTAGCCCGCGTACATCAGGTGCAGCAGCGCGTCGTCCTTGCTGCCGAAGCGCGCGTAGAACCCGCCGACGGACACCCCCGCGCGCCCCGCCACCTGCTGCACGCTCACGTCCTCGAAGCGCGACTGCGCCAGCAGCTCGCCGAACGCGCGGAGAAT
>DATABT010000518.1:0-7867 GCA_036259455.1 Longimicrobium sp.
CGCCGGTGCAGAAGCCCGTGCTTTCTGTGGTGCCTCTGACCTGATGTCAACGAAACGTATTGCTTCCAGAAATCTACTCACCCGTGCTGGTGATCCGGCCCACGGCTCGGTCCTCGACCCGCTTCTGTGCGGCGCATCGGAGGCGGGTCCCGGGACGTGCGCCAGCCATGAGCGTGGGTGAGTAGATTTCTCAGTCGGCGCAACAAGATCCTGCATGAGGCAAGTCCTCGTGGGCGCCTCCTTCGAAATGACAGCTCACGGCACAGACTTCGTGCGTGCAACGAAATCCGCGATGAACCGAAAATCATCCCTCGCCTGGCTGACACGCTTGCGTCTCGGCGGGATCTGCTTGAGCTTGGGCGTACGGCATCCGCTTCGTTCGCATCCGCCCATCATCCGCCCATGACCACCGCCGCCGCGCACCCCGGCGCCAGCGCCAACGACGTGACGGACGACCAGTTCCTCGACGCGCTCACCGGGAACGCGGCGCTGAACGGCGTGCCCGTGCGCGTGGAGGCCGTCGCGCCGGCGGCCGCCGTGCCGCTCGCATCCGAAGCCGCGCCCGCCCACGCGTGACGAAGGAATGCCGAATTGGAAGAAGATCTCTGATCTCCTGACGGAGCGCTCCTGCCACCCTCTGGATTGAGACGTCAGCCTGAGTCATCCGGCGCTGCGCCCGCGCTGTACCACGAAAGAGGCCTACGCCGCAGCTCGCTTTTCAATCCCCTCCCGGAAAATCGATTCGCCGGACATGAGAGTTTCGCAACACACTCCCCCTGCATAGAACGGGATCCCGGGCGAACTCCGTCGAGCGGGGTAGGGCACCTGCCCGGACGAGCAGATTTCTCAGCCGGCGCCACGGGTTCCCGCACCGGCAGCGATCGCGCGGGCGCCTGCGAAAGGACGGTTCCCCGGGTTTCCGGGCCCGGCTCCTCGTGGGGGGGAGCCGGGCCTTCGTCGTCATCGATCCCCGTCCGGATGAGCGGGGGATGGACGTTGTCACCGCGTCTCATCCACCGCATTCCGTACGTGGACGGCACCGGCTCAAGAGAATCTTGACGCGATGTGCTCCCTGCTAGTACACTAGCACCTGCTAAACCATCAGCAGATGGACCCGGGGCCGGCCAGGCGGGTAGTCCGTGCTCCACGCGATCGAGATGAGCCGCGTTCATCCGCGGTAAACCATCCACACGTTTTCCGCATCTCACACGTCGGGCCGCCCTCCCCAGGCAGCCCCGCCGTCCTCCTTTCCCCCGCGCGATCGCATGACGAAGCTCGCATCCTGTCTCCTGCTGGCGTGCCTGGCCGCTCCCGCCGCGGCGCAGCAGACCCCGCCGGACGCCCGCGCCCCGCTCCCGGACCCGCCGCAGGCCAGCGCCACGCGCACCACGCAGTCCATTCGCGTGGACGGCTCGCTGGACGACGCCGCGTGGGCCGCCGCCACCCCCATCACCGAGTTCCGGCAGCTGGACCCGCAGGAGGGGCAGCCCGCCACGGAGCGCACGGAAGTACGGGTGGTGTACGACGACCAGGCGCTGTACATCGGCGCGCGGATGTACGACCGCCAGCCGGTGAGCGCGCGCCTGGGCCGCCGCGACATGGGAATGGGCGCGTCGGACTGGCTCACCGTGATCCTGGACAGCAACCACGACCACCGCACCGCCGTGGGCTTCGAGGTCAACCCGCGCGGCGTGCGGCGCGACCAGACGCGCTCGCCCAACGGCGAGGACGACTCGTGGGACCCGGTGTGGGAGGCGGAGACGCAGGTGACGGACAGCGGATGGGTGGCGGAGATGCGCATTCCCTTCAGCCAGATGCGCTTCAGCGGCGCCAACGTGCAGTTGTGGGGGCTGCAGGTGGAGCGGCAGATCGCCCGCAACCAGGAGTTCTCCGTCTGGTCCTTCACCCCCCGCGACCAGCCGGGCGGCATTCCCCGTTTCGGCCACCTGGGAGGGCTGGAGCGCATTCCCACCGGCAAGCGGCTGGAGGTGCTGCCCTACGCCGTGACCCGCGCCGAGAACGTGGAGCGGGGCGCCAACCCCTTTCGCGAAGACCGCGAGTACGGAGTGGATGCCGGGCTGGACCTGAAGTACCGCCTGACCAGCAACATGACGCTGGACGCCACGGTTAACCCCGACTTCGGCCAGGTGGAGGTGGACCCGGCCGTGGTGAACCTGACGGCGTTCGAGACGCAGTTCGCCGAGCGGCGGCCCTTTTTCGTGGAGGGCGCGGAGATCTTCCGCTTTGGCGGCGACGGGACCAACCTGGCCTTCTACTCGCGGCGCATTGGCCGTCCGCCCACGCTGGTGCCCAACGTGGCCGCGCGCGACGTGCCCAACACCACGCGCATTCTGGGCGCCGTAAAGCTCTCCGGCCGCACCAGCGGGGGATGGGCCATCGGCGTGCTGGACGCCGTCACCCGGCGCGAAGAGGTGCGTTTCCGGCTGGGCGAGGGCGAGGACCAGATCCAGACGGCGGAGCCGCTCACCAACTTCTTCGTGGGCCGCGCACGCCGCGAGACGCGCGCCGGGCAGACGGCCATCGGCGGCTTCGTGGGCGCGGTGAACCGCAACCTGGACACGGACGCGCTGAACGCGTCGCTGCGGTCGGCCGCGTACAGCGGCGGCGTGGACCTGTTTCACCAGTGGGGGCAGCGCAACTGGACGCTCACCAGCTTCGTGGCGGGGAGCCACGTGCGCGGTGACGAGGGCGCCATCATCAACACGCAGAACCTGCCGTACCACTACTTCGCCCGGCCCGACGCCGACCACCTTCAGCTGGACTCGGCGCTCACCTCGCTCAGCGGGCTGGCGGCCGCGGTGCAGGTGAACCGGCAGATGGGGCGGCACTGGAACGCATACGGGCGGCTGAACACCATCAGCCCCGGCTACGAGGTGAGCGACCTGGGCTTCCAGCGCCGCGCGGACCGCATCGACGCCGAGCTGGGGGGCAGCTACAACCAGACGCGCCCGGGCAACACGCTGCGCCGCTGGTACACCTACGCCTCGGCGCTGGTGGAGCACAACTACGGCTGGCAGAACATCTCCAACCGCATCTTCGGCGGCGGCAACCTGCAGCTGCTGAACTACTGGACGGCGTACACCAACCTCAGCTGGTCCATCGGCGGCACCGTGGACGACCGCCTTACGCGCGGCGGCCCCGCGGCGCGCCGGCCGGGCCTTGCGTCCATCAACGGCGGTTTAAGCACCGACCCGCGCAAGAAGGTGATCGGCGAGTTCGGCTTCTATCACCAGGAAGACAACGCGGGCGGCCACGGCACGGAGCTGTTCTCGGCGGTCGTGGTGCGGCCGGCGGCGCACTGGGAGGTGTCGATGGGGCCCTCCTTCAGCCGCTACCGCACGCCGGCGCAGTACCTGATGCGGGTGGCGGACCCGCTGGCCACGGAAACCTTCGGCGCGCGCTACGTGTTCGCGCCGCTGAACCAGACCACGGTGGCGCTGGAGACGCGCCTGAACTACACCTTCTCGCCGGCGCTCTCGCTGCAGGTGTACGCGCAGCCCTTCATCGCCACGGGCGATTACGGCGCGCCCATGGAGCTGGCGCGGCCGCGCAGCTTCGAGTTCCTGACGTACGGCGAGGACGTGGGCGAGGTGGTGGACGGGCAGATCTTTCCCAACGGCCGGGGCGAGGGCGCGCTCTCGTTCCCCGTCGTGGAGCCGGACTTCAACCTGCGCAGCCTGCGCGGCAACGCGGTGCTGCGCTGGGAGTGGCGGCCGGGCTCCACGCTGTACCTGGCGTGGCAGCAGAACCGCAGCGACTTTCAGCCCTTCGGCGACTTCGACCTGAGCCGCGACGCCGACGGCCTGTTCGGCGCCGCGCCGGACGACGTGTTCCTCATCAAGGTGAGCTACTGGTTCAACCCCTGACGGTTCACGGCGGATGGAAAAGGCCCGGCTCGCGCGCGACGAGGCCGGGCCTTTTCGTATTCCGTAGTCCGGAAAAGCACTCACGCAGAGCAGCAGAGAGACAGAGGAGCAGAGGATTGCGGGTTCTCTGCTACCCTGCCCCTCCGCTGCTCTGTGTGAATGCTTTTCGCCGTTCAGGGGCGCGGGCGGCGCGGGGGATCGCCGCCGGGGCGCGGCGTCTGGTACGCGGCCACGGCAAAGCGGCAGGGCGAATGCCTGCACGACGCCATCACCGCCTCCACCGTAAGCGTGCCGCTGCGCGCGGGGGAAAGCTGCAGCGTGGCCTCACCTTCGGCGCCCACGTCCTGGGCGAGCACGCGGCCGCCGTCCAGCACGCGCAGGTCCACGTCGTTGCAGTCGGCGTCGCACACGGCCACCAGCGTGTAGCGCATTCCGCCCTCCACGCGCATGGAGGTGCGCCCCGCGGCTCCGTGCGCCAGCCGCGACAGCCACACGTGGTGCGTGGGCCGTCTCAGCCCCGCCATCTCCTCCATCTCCTCCAGCCGGGCAAAGACGGTGCGGTCGTACTCGTCCATGAGCGCCAGCCCGCCGCTCCCTCCATCGCCGGCGGTGACGGGCGGCGGGTTCTGGACGGGAGGCTGCGGCACGCGCCGGTACGAGGTGGCGTTGGGGCGGCCGCCGTAATAGTTGGGGCATTGTTCCAGCGAGCGTTGCCCGGTCGCCACGTACCCCTGGCCCAGCTGGCTGAGCGAATTGCACACGGTCACCGTGTCGCCCGGCACGCGGATGGTGATGCTGTTGTACGAAGCCGCCTGGGCGCCGGGGCAGTCGTCCTTCATCCCCATCGCCACGACCACCCACCCCTGGGGCACGGGCTGCGTGCGGCAGATCTGCACGGGATCCTGCGCCGCCGCCGGACGGGCGAAGGCGGCGGCCGCGAGCAGCAGCGCGGCGCGCAGGAGCGGGCGAAGCGGAAGGGGCATCGTCAACAGGGGAGTGGGGATGGATGGATGAACGGCGGGGCGGCCGGCGCAGAGCGGGAGCACCGCGGTGTGCGGAGTCCGGCGGACGTCGCGGGCCGGCCGCGCGGAAGATAATGTTGATCCGCGGCACGAGGCCAGATTTGCGCGCCGCCATTCCGTTCCTTTGCCGAAGGCTCGATGCGGCCCACCATTCCCTTTGTCCGCGCGCTGCGGCTGCGGCGCGATCGTGTGCGGTCGTTCTCGCGCTACCCGTTCTCGCTCCCCGCGGTGCGCGGGCTGTACGAGCTGCCCCTGCTGGACGACGGCGTCACCTTCTTCGCGGGGGAGAACGGGACGGGCAAGAGCACGCTGCTGGAGGCGATCGCCGTGCGGCTGGGCTTCAACCCGGAGGGCGGGTCCGGCGAACTGCGCTTTTCCACCGTCGGCCAGTCGCACTCGGGGCTCAGCGAATACGTGGAGCTGGTGCCGGCGGGCGCAATGGCGGGCGACGGCTTCTTCGTCCGCACGGAGGGGCTCTTCAACCTGGCGACGGAGATCGACCGGCAGGACGAGGAGATGGAGGAGATCGCCCGCAACGTGAAGGCGCTCACGGGCGTGGTGATGACGGGCTACCGGCCGATGAACGTGCGCTACGGCGGCGGCCGCAGCCTGCACGCGCAGTCGCACGGCGAGGCCATGCTGGCGCTGCTGAACAACCGCCTGCACGGCGGCGGCGTGTACCTGATGGACGAGCCGGAGACCGCGCTCTCGCCCCTGCGCCAGCTTGCGCTGCTTTCCGTGATGCACCGCCTGGTGCGCGGCGGCTCGCAACTGGTGATCGCGACGCACTCACCCATTCTGCTGGCGTATCCCGGAGCGCGCATCTACCGCTTTGGCGAGGAGGGGATCGAGGAGGTGGGCTACGAGGAGACGGAAGCCTATCAGGTCACCAGGGACTTTCTGAACCACCGCGAGCGCTCCCTCCGCACCCTCTTCAGCGACGATTCCGACGAGGAGGACTGAAGGGAAGACTCGCGTGGAGGACGCGGGAGGAACCACGAGAGGACGCGAAGAAGGGTGGGTGCCTTCTCCGCGTCCTTTCTTTTCCTCGCGTCCCCCGCCAGATCTCCGATTTCCCCGAAATGGTGAAGACGTTCACCAAAACGCGGAGAGTGTTTGCACAAAAATTGTGAATCGAGCGGCCGATTTCCTTCCCTTCGCGGCACTTCAGGCGGTTCGTTCCGCGATGGCAATGCGCTGAATCCGCCATCCTCGGCGCATCCCCCGGACGATGGGTGGCGGGCCGGAGGGTGCGGCGATCCAAGATCATCATCCCCAATCGTTTGGCGAAGGCGGCCGATCCCCCGGAGCCGGCCGCTTTACGCCGCGCGCGCAGGACGGAGAAATCCGGAGTTTTTCATCCGCGGCACGGGCGGGATGGCGAATGGACCCCTGCTTGCCTTTGCCGGGGCCGACTCGACAGCCACTCACTCTGCACGTCTGGAACACCGGAGGACGGAATCATGAAGCGTCTGATCGCGCTGGCCGCCTGTGCCCTTGCCCTCGCCGCCTGCCAGGACCGGTCCGGTCCCGTGGCCGCCGCGCCCGAGGCCAACCCGTCGAACCTGCTGGGCATCAGCCCGCTGGTGAGCATCGACCCCACGCTCACCACCCTGCTGAACCTGGCCGCGCCCACGCAGCAGCTGGAGGTGTTCGTCACCTACGACGAGACGGTCACCAGCCAGCAGAACATCGCCACGGCGCTCACGAGCCTGGGCGCGGGAATCATCAAGTTCAAGAACCTGCCCATCGTCTTTGCCCTGGCCACCCCGGCGCAGATCGCCTCCATCACCACCCGGCCGGGCGTGATCAGCGTCTACAGCAACAAGCAGCTGGAGTACTACCTGGCCGAGAGCACGCGCGCCATCCGCGCCACGGACGCGTGGGCGTCGGGCTACACCGGCAAGGGCGTGGGCATCGCCATCCTGGACTCGGGCGTGGACGGCCTGTACAACCCGGGGCTCACCTACCCCACCAAGACCGTGCACAACGTGAAGTACGCCGTCGCCGTGCGCGACCTGGTGACCTTCGACCCCACCACGCCGGCACCGGGCGGTGAGCTGTTCGTGGCCAACGTGCCCAACAGTGAAACCAGCGTGGGCCACGGCACGCACGTGGCCGGCATCGCGGCCGGCAACGGCGCCGGGAGCACCAACGGCTGGTACAAGGGCGTGGCGCCCGACGCGAACATCATCGGCATCGGCGCGGGCGACATCCTGTTCGTCTTCTGGACGCTGGCCGGGTTCGACTACATCCTCGACATCCATCAGCAGTACAACATCCAGGTCGTAAACAACTCCTGGGGCACGGAGGGCGCGTACGACCCGGCGGACCCCATCAACGTGGCCACCCGTAAGGTCTACGACGCGGGGATCGCCGTCGTCTTCGCCGCCGGCAACGCCGGCCCGGGCGAGAACACGCTGAACCCGTACAGCGCCGCGCCGTGGGTGATCTCCGTGGCCGCCGGGTGCAAGATGGGCGTCTCGCCGGACCCGACCAACTCCGTGGCGCAGTGCGCGGACGGCCGCGGCGGCATCCTGGCCGGCTTCTCGTCGCGCGGCATCAACGGCGACCCGCTGGTGCACCCCGACATCACCGCCCCGGGCGTGAACATCGTCTCCACCCGCGCCGCGCTGGGCGTGGTGATGAACGGGCTGGACGCACCGTCGGACGCCCTGGACTGCAACGTCAGCATCCAGCACCTGCAGTACTTCACCTGCGCCGGCGGCACCTCCATGGCCGCGCCGCACGTGGCGGGCGCCATCGCCCTCATGGAAGAGGCCGCCAAGGGCCGGCTGACCCCGGCGCAGGCGTACACGGCCATCACCCGCACCGCCAGGCCGCTGCCGGGCTACGGCCAGTGGGAGGTGGGCTCCGGGTTCCTGGACGCCTACGCCGCCGCGCGGTACGTCCGCCGCTGATCCGGACCCGACGACCAACCGGGCCGGCCGCGCGCCG
>DATABT010000519.1:0-3497 GCA_036259455.1 Longimicrobium sp.
CGAACGGCACCGTGCGGCTGGCGCGCGGGTTCACCTCGATCACGTACACCTGCCCCTCGTACACGGCGTACTGCACGTTGATCAGGCCGATGACGCCCAGCTCAAGCGCGAAGCGGCGGGTGTGCTCGCGCATCTCCTCCACCTCGGCGTCGCCCAGCTTGTAGGGCGGCAGCACCTGCGCGCTGTCGCCGGAGTGGATGCCCGCCTCTTCGATGTGCTGCATCACCCCGCCGATGATCACCGTCTCGCCGTCGCAGAGCGCGTCCACGTCCGCCTCGAACGCATCTTCCAGAAAGCGGTCGATCAGCACCGGGCGCTCGTGGCTCACCCGCGCGGCGGTCTCGAAGTAGTGTCGCAGCCCGGCCTCGTCGTAGACGATCACCATCCCCCGCCCGCCCAGCACGTACGACGGGCGGACGAGGACGGGATAGCCGATGCGCCCCGCGATCTCCGCCGCCTGCTCCACGCTGGTGGCCAGGCCGTTGGGCGGCTGGCGGACACCCAGCTTGCGCACCACCTGCTCGAACCGCTCGCGGTCTTCCGCGCGGTCGATGGCCTCCACCGGCGTGCCCAGGATCTTCACGCCCAGGCGGTCCAGCGGCTGGGCCAGCTTCAGCGGCGTCTGTCCGCCCATCTGCAGGATGACGCCCTCCGGCTGCTCCAGCCGCACGATCTCGATCACGTCCTCCAGCGTAAGCGGCTCGAAGTACAGCTTGTCGCTCACGTCGAAGTCCGTGGAGTTGGTCTCCGGGTTGGAGTTGACCATGATGGTCTCGAACCCGGCCTCGCGCAGCGCCAGCGCGGCCTGCACGCAGCAGTAGTCGAACTCCACCCCCTGCCCGATGCGGATGGGCCCGGAGCCCAGGATCACCACCTTGCGCCGGTCCGAGCGCTCGGACTCGTTTTCCTCCGCGTACGTCGAGTACAGATAGGGGGTGAGCGCGGGAAACTCGCCGGCGCAGGTGTCCACCCGGTTGTAGACGGGGTGGATCTGCATCCCCCAGCGCCGCTCGCGGACCGCATCCTCCGTTTCGCCGCGAAGCCGCGCCAGCTGCGCGTCGCTGAAGCCCAGGCGCTTCATCCGCAGCATCGATTCCCTGTCTACCTCGCGCAGCGCGGCGTACCAGAGCTCCGCCTGCACCAGTTCGTTCAGCTGCGCGATGAACCACGGGTCGATGAAGGTGAGCTGCGCCACCTCCTGGATGGAGAAGCCCGCCTCCAGCGCGCGCTTGAGCTGGTAATAGCGCTCCGGCGTGGGGCGGCGCAGGGCGCGGCGCAGCGTCTCGGCCGAATCATCCTCCAGCCGGTCGTCCTTCAGGCTCGCCGTCTCCCATCCGGACCGGCCGACCTCCAGCGCGCGGATCGCCTTCTGCCACGCCTGCTTGAAGGTGCGGCCGATGGCCATGGACTCGCCCACGGCCTTCATCTGCACACCGAGGGTGGGATCCGCCGCGGGGAACTTCTCAAAGGCGAAGCGGGGGAACTTGACGACCACGTAGTCCAGCACCGGCTCGAACGACGCCGGCGTGCTCTGGGTGATGGCGTTCGGCAGCTCGTCCAGCGTGTAGCCCACGGCCAGCTTGGCGCCGATGCGGGCGATCGGATATCCCGTCGCCTTTGACGCCAGCGCGGAGGAGCGCGACACGCGCGGGTTCATCTCCACGATCAGCATTGCGCCGTTGGCCGGGTTCAGCGCGAACTGCACGTTGCACCCGCCCGCCTCCACCCCGATCTCGCGGATGATGGCGATGGCCGCGTCGCGCATCTTCTGGTACTCCACGTCCGACAGCGTCTGCGCCGGCGCCACGGTCACCGAGTCGCCCGTGTGCACGCCCATCGCGTCCACGTTCTCGATGGAGCAGATGATGACCACGTTGTCCGCCCCGTCGCGCATCACCTCCAGTTCGTACTCCTTCCACCCGATCACCGAGCGGTCGATGAGCACCTCGTGCACGGGGCTCAGGTCCAGCCCGCGCCGCACCTGCTCCTCGAACTCCGCGCGGTTGTAGGCGATGCCGCCGCCCGTGCCGCCCAGCGTGAACGAAGGGCGGATGATGGCCGGGTACCCCGTGTCCTCCACGATGCGGAAGGCGTCCTCCAGTGACTGCGCGAACCCGCCGTGCGGCACGTGCAGGCCGATGCGGTCCATCGCCTTGGCGAACTCGCTGCGGTCCTCCGCCATGCGAATGGCGCGCGCGTTGGCGCCGATCAGCTCCACCCCGTGCCTTGCCAGCACGCCGATGTCGTGCAGCTCCAGCGCGACGTTGAGCGCCGTCTGGCCGCCCATGGTGGGGAGGATGGCGTCGGGCTTTTCCTTTTCGATCACCCGCTCCACCCACTCGGGGGTGATGGGCTCGATGTAGGTGGCGTCGGCCAGGTCGGGGTCCGTCATGATCGTGGCCGGGTTGCTGTTGACCAGGATCACGCGGTACCCCTCTTCGCGGAGGGCGCGGACGGCCTGCGTGCCGCTGTAGTCGAACTCGGCCGCCTGGCCGATGACGATGGGCCCCGAGCCCAGGATGAGGATGCTCTGCAGGTCGGTGCGCTTGGGCATCTATCGCTGCTGTCTACGTGCGCGTGCGCGAGCGCCGGCCCGTCCGCGCAAGTTTCGCGGCGAGCCGGCGCGGTGTGCCGATCAGGCTGTCGGTCGGGGCGGGAATATGGTGCGAATCAGTCGTCGAGGAAAGGGCTATCCACCCGAGTACTACCACGCCGCGACCGTTGACCTACCAGGACTCGGCGTATATGCTGCACAAGATAAGATTCCATTCTCGAGAAGAAATGGAGATTACTTATGCCGAAGCGGATGTCGAAGCAAGATAATGATCTGCCATTCCCGGACGGGGATGGGTCCAGTGAAGCCGGCGCGTCCAGTGAACTAGTTCCGCCTCTCAACCGAGGCGGAAAGCCTATATTGCCGCCGGTTGCAGATAATCGCCTCGCTACTGTTCTCGCGCGCACGACAGAAGACGCTAGAGTCGCCGCAACTCCGGAGTTGATTGTGGATCGAGAGTTCTTCCTTCCCGTACATGGGTTTGTTGAGCTCACAGTAGACGAGGCTCAGATCGTTGATCACCCCGCGTTTCAGCGTCTCGGCTCAATTTACCAGTTGGGTCAGACACACCTCGTCTACCGTGGTGCTACCCATACGCGGTTGGAACACGTGCTGGGCACCGTGTATGTCGCGGAAGAAATGGTGGCGACGATAAACAAGAATCATGCTCGGCTCCAGCGGCAGACTCGTCCTCAAGAGGAATCACCGTTGGACAAACCGATCAGCGAAGTCGAACGCATATTCATTAGACTGTCGGCGCTTCTACACGATATCGGCCATTTGCCAGCTGGCCATACGCTTGAAGATGAACTGCACCTCCTCGACAAGCATGATGGACTAGGTCGATTGACGAATGTCTTGGACCGCGATGACTGGCCAGGATTACCGGTGGACACGCTCCGATCGCGAATCGATACACTGTATGCACCATGGGTTATGAACT
>DATABT010000520.1:0-11722 GCA_036259455.1 Longimicrobium sp.
GGCATGGACGACGGCATCCACCCCGTCCAGCGCTTCGCGCAGTCCGGTGCCCGCCTCCAGGTCCGTCCGCGCCCACTCGCGCGCGGGCGGCGCGTCGTCCGGCCGTGCGCGGCGGCTGGCGATGCGCACCGTGTGCCCCGCCGCCTCCGCCGCGCGCACCACCTCGCGTCCCAGCCCGCCGGTACCGCCCGTGAGAAGGATCTTCATCGCTCGATTTGCCGGACCGCCGGGTGGATGGACACAGCTGCGTTTCAGGACCCGGTGTCAGACGTCGACTTCCACCTGGTCGGCGTAGCACCACGACCAGTCTTCGCCGGGCTCGGCGCTGGTGACGATGGGGTGCTGCGTGGCGTGAAAGTGCCTGGTAGCGTGCTTGTTGGGCGACGAGTCGCAGCACCCCACGTGGCCGCAGGTGCGGCACAGGCGCAGGTGGACCCACCACGAGCCCGTCGCCAGGCACTCCTCGCATCCGCCGGGCGTGCGGGGCTCCACGTCGCGCGCCATGTCGAGGTGCGTGCAGTGCTGCGGCATCTGGATCTCCAGGCTGAAAAGGTTGAATCGGCAACCAATCGCGCGTCAGGGGCATGCCCCGGCACGGGCGGTTGAACCCGCCGCTGAGACGGTACGACGCCGCCTTGGCGGACGGTGATCCGCGGGCGTCTGCATCCAGACACGCAGTTGAAGCCCCGCGTGATTTGCGGGGTTTCCGAAGTTCCAGCCGCGGATTCATCCGCGACGGGACGGAGCGTCGGATCCTGCTACACCGCCGCGCCGATGTGCGCGTGCACGAAGCTCACCGACATGGACCCCTCGCCCACGGCGCTCGCCACGCGCTTCACCGAGCCGGAGCGCACGTCGCCGGCGGCGAACACGCCGGGCTGGCTGGTCTCCAGAAAGAACGGCGCGCGGCCGGCGTTCTTCCACATCTCCCCGTCGCGTGCCTCGGGGGCGAGCGCCTCGCCGGTGACCACGAAGCCGCGGCGGTCCAGCTGCACGCATCCGTCGAGCCACCGCGTGCGCGGAACGGCGCCGATGAACAGAAAGAGCGAGCGCGTGGGGATGCTCGTCTCATCTCCCCTGTCCAGGCACCTCAGCCGCACCTCGCGCAGGATCTCGTCGCCCTCCACCGCGCTGACCACGTGGTGGTGGTGCACCTGGATGCCGGGCGCCTTTTCGATGCGGTCCACCAGGTAGCGCGACATGCTCTTGCCCAGGTCGTCGCCGCGGATGCAGACGTGCACCGTCCTGGCGTAGCGCGACAGGTACATGGCCGCCTGCCCCGCGCTGTTGCCACCGCCCACGATCACCACCTCGTCGCCGCTGCACAGCCGCGCCTCCATCTCCGTGGCCGCGTAGTAGACACCCGCGCCCTCCAGCTCCCGCAGCCCGGGGATGTCGAGCGACCGGTACTCCGCGCCGCTGGCCACCAGCACGCACCGGGTGATGATGCGCGAGCCGTCGTCCAGCTTCACCACGCGCAGGCCGCCCTCCAGCCCCAGCTTGACGGCGCTCTGCGGCACGGAGATGCGCGCGCCGAACTTCTGCGCCTGCAGCAGGGCGTTGCGCGCCAGGTCCGCGCCGCTGATGCCCGCGGGAAAGCCCAGGTAGTTCTCGATGCGCGAGCTGGTTCCGGCCTGCCCGCCCGCCGCCGTTCCCTCCACCGTGAGCACGCGCAGTCCTTCGCTGCTGGCGTACACGGCCGCCGCGAGCCCCGCCGGTCCCGCGCCGACCACGACCAGGTCGAACACCTCGCCGTCGTCCACGCGCACGTCCAGCCCCATGTAGCGCGCCAGGTCGCCCACGCCGGGGCTGGTGAGCAGCTCGCCGCGCCGGCCGATGACGACGGGCGTCTGGTCCACGCCCACGTGGAACTGACAGAGCAGCTCCTCGGCGTGGGGGTCCTGCTCCACGTCCACCCAGGTGTAGGCGATGTCGTTGCGGCTGCAGAACTCGCGCAGGTGGTGCGCCTGGGGATCGAAGCGCGAGCCGATGATCTGGATCCCCCTGAACCCCTCGCCCAGCAGCAGGCGGCGGCGCATCAGAAAGGCGCGCAGCAGCAGCTCGCTGATTTCCGGCAGCTCGCCGATCACGCGGCGCAGCGCGGCGGAATCCAGCTCCAGCACCTCGCCGTCCGTCAGCATGCGCGCGGTGACCAGGCTCACGCGGCCGGTGAGCATGTCCACGTCGCCGCTGAACTCGCCGCGGTAGTGCACGGTCACGCGGCGCGGCTCGTCGCCGCTGGAGTCGATGATCTCCATCTCCCCGTCCAGCAGCACGTAGAAGCAGAAGCCGCGCTCGCCCTCGCTCCACAGCACGTCGCCCGCCTGCACGCGCCGCACGCGGCCGCGCGGACGCAGCGCGTCGATCTGGGCCGGCTCCAGCGTGGGAAAGGCGATGTCGCGGTCGGACTTCATCGTGCGTACCCGGGTCGGGATGGGCTGGGAGATGTGGATCGGTTATCGCTCCGGCAATGTACGCGAGCGGTCAAGGCCCCGCGCGGGCGGGTGGACCGGGCGCGAACGGGCCGCCGCGCGGATGCGTTCCGCGGCGGCCCGTGAAGAGGGGACAGGGAGCAGGGAGGGCGCACCTCGCCAGAACAGTCATCCTGAGTCATCCGGCGCTACGCGGACCCTGTCGGACGAAAGTCGTTCGCCACGGCTGTCATTTCGAAGGAGGCGCCCGCGCAGCCTTTGCCGTTGCAGGAACCCGTGGCGCCGACTGAGAAATCTACTCGCCCGTGCTGGTGCGACGCCCCGCTCAACGGACCTCGCCATGGATCCCGTGCCAATCGGGTAGGCGCCACTTGCAATTCGTTTCAATGAAACACTTTGGCGCCGACCGAAGAACCCTGCCGGCACAACCGGGGGGCCGGCTTTACGTCTTGAAGCCGGCCCCACGGGTCTGGATAGAACGTCCTGCGGTCGCGCCGCAAGCGTTTGCGTCACTTCAGGTTCCGCGCGGGCGCTCCCTGAATAGAAAGGAATCCGGACGAGGTCCGTCGAGCGAGGCGTGGCACCTGCCCGGGCGAGTAGATTTATAAGTCGGCGCCACAGGTTACTGCACCGGCAGCGATCACGCGGCGCCTCCTTCGAAATGACAGCCGCGGCGCGAGCGACTTTCATCCCACAGGGTGCGCGCAGCGCCGAATGACTCAGGATGACTTGACGCGGGGAGGCTGGCGATAGTCCTGAGGGAGCCCGTAGCGAGAAAACGGGTCACCGGCACGGGTGGGTGGATTTCTCAGTCGGTGCCACAGGGTTCCTGCACCGGTGGCGATCACGCGGCGCCTCCTTCGAAATGACAGGCACGGCGCTGGCGGCTTCAGTCATCCCGCCCGGGTCCGTACTCGGCGAGCCAGCTTTCCCTGGTCACCGCGCGCACGTCGGCAAAGTAGTCCTCGCGGCTCACGGGGCGGTTGGCTTGCATCGCGCGGTGCATGTGCTTGCTGAGCACGGCGCCCACGGCATGGATGGCGTCGTGGCGGCTGAAGCCCTCGCCCATCAGGCGGTCGATGGCCTCGCGCACGGGAGTGCGGTCGCCGTGCGCGGCCTGGTTCTCCACCATCACGTGCAGCGACGCGTGCACCCGCTCGTTGGGGAGCGCGATCCCCTCGCGGCGGTGGTAGCGCTGAACGATGCCGATCAGCTCCATTTCGTTGTGCGCCAGCCAGCGCTCCGGGTCCGGCGCGCGGCCGGGATCGTACTTCGTCAGCAACGGCTTCGCTCGGTGTGCTCGGGGATGCGTCGCGCGGCGTCCTCTATCCATCGCCCGCGCAGCGGAAAGGCGATGCGACTATCCGCCGCCCGGTTGGCGAATGATGCGGATCTGGATGCGCTGCGCAAGGGCGCGGTGCGCGCGGCCGACCGTCCACTCCATCCCGCCGCTGGCGCAAAGCGATCGCGCGCGCTTGAAAGGAAAAGTCACTGCGGATACATTTGGCTCCCGACGTTTTCCGCGCGTTGATCGAACCCCTTCATCCGCTTCTTCCCGCCCGCTATACACGATGGACTCTCCCATCCAGATCCTCGAGCGCAACGGCCGGCAGATCGTTCTGCTGGACCTGACCAACGTCAGCAACCCCGCCGACGGCGTGCAGCGCATCGCCCGCGCCAAGGAGTGGTTCGCACGGCAGAAACCGGACAAGAGCCTGCGCGTGTGCAGCGACGCCACCGGCAGCCGCTACGACCAGGCGATCCTGGAGGGGCTCAAGGACCTGGCCGCGCACAACGTCCCGTACGTGGGCGTGGCGGCCGTGGTGGTGCCCACGGCGGTGCACCGCGTGGCGCTGAACGTGGCCAGCCTGTTCAGCCGCCGAAAGTTCACCGCCTTCACCACCCGCGAGCCGGCGCTCGACTGGCTGTCGAAGCAGTAGCGGCCCTCCCCCGCGGCCTGTCCGGGCATTGCGACGCACCGTCCGGAGCGATCTTCTCCCCTCTCCCGCGGGGGATCCGGGAGAGGGCCGGGGGTGAGGGCCGCGGCCGTAAGACTCTCCGCGTGCACGACACCGGCCGCTCCACTCGCACTCCTCACCGCGAGGACACGCGAGGAGGGCCCCGTCTCGGGCAACCCCCGAGCCGTCTTCTTGCATCTCACGGCCGGCGATCCACGCCCGTGAACCCGTACCCGGCTCCGCACATGCGACGACTCCGCATCCTCCTTCCCCTGCTGTTCCTGGCCCTGGCCGCCGCGCCCGCATCCGCCCAGAGCGCGCCGCCGGGGTTCCGCGACGAGTTTCTGCGGCAGTTCAACAATTCCATGCAGAAGTTCATCGAGCTGGCCGCCGCCATGCCCGAAGACCGCTTCGGCTGGAGCCCCGGCGAGGGGGTGATGCCCGTCGCCCGCGTGTACGCGCACGTGGCCCGCTACAACTACTACTATCCCGCCACCAGCCTGGGCGTGGCCGCGCCCGGCGGCGAGGACGCGGAGACTCTCGAGACCACCCTCACCGCCAGGGCCGACGTGGTCGACTTCCTGCGCCGCTCGCGCGACCACGTGCGCACCACGGTGCAGGGGATGACGGACGAGCAGCTCGCCGCGCAGACCCGGCTCTACGGGCGGGACGTGCCGCAATGGGCGGTGCTGCTGCAGCTGCTGGCGCACATGAACGAGCACCTGGGCCAGTCCATCGCCTACGCGCGGATGAACGGCGTGGTGCCGCCCTGGTCGCGGTAACGAAACCCGCGGGCGACAAAGACGAAAGGACGCGGGTGACGGCTCCATCCGCGTCCTCTCGGTTTTCCTCCCGCGCCTCCTCGTGACACCCCGTCAGCGCGAACCCCACTCCCACATGCCGTAGGCGACCTTGCGGTCCAGCGGGTGGCCGGCCTGCTTGAGGGTGAGGGCGATCTGGCCCCGGTGGTGGGACTCGTGGCTGACCAGGTAGCCCAGGAACGCGGCCGGATGGGGCTTGAACCCCTTGATGCGCCCGCCTCCCTCCACCCCGCGCCGCAGCAGCTCCTCCATCGCGCGGCCGCTCGCCTCCAGCGCGGCGCGCAACACCTCCGCATCGCCCGCGCCTTCCTTCTCGATCTTTTCCAGCCCCACCAGCAGCTCCGGCGCGGCCTGCTTGAGCCACATCAGCCGCACGTTGTGCACGTGCGCGAACTGCTCGCCCACCGTGCGCCCCTTTGACGCGCTCACCGCCCCCAGCGCCTCCGCCGGCACCGCCGCCAGCAGGTAGCGGTTGATGCGGTCGTGGATGCGCCACGTGTCCAGCGTCTGTTCGACCAACGGGATGTCGCTCATCTGCATTCTCCGGTCGTTGCGTCGGCGCGGATCGGTGAAGGATGGTGGGGCGCCGCGCTCCGCCGTCCTGATGCCGCCGCCCGGAATGTAGCGCGGCGGGCGGGGCCTTCTCCAGAAGCATCGGCGACGCGCACGACGCCCATCCGTTTTGCGACGCACGAAATCTTGTCGCGCTCCGATGGCGATATTACACTCGACGCAACCGGCTCCCCTCGCGGCGCGGCACATCTCCCGCCGCCCTCGATGCAGGCGGCAGAGCGGCTCGGGCCTGGCGTACCGCCGGATGGCATCGGCACACCCCACATCATTCCCGGACGTGACGCGCACGATTGGGCGCGTGCGGGGCGTGAAGGCGCGCCCATCCATTCTTTCATGGACGGAGGCAGCATGGCGAACCAGTACAAAGTAGTCATCGTGGGTGCCGGCGTGGCGGGGCTGTACGCCGCCTGGCGGATGGCGGTGGACCCGGACGGACAGGCGATCACCGGGCTGCAGCCCTCCGACGTGCTGGTGGTGGAGGGCGGCAGCAAGACGGGCGGGCGGCTGTTCACCATGCCCATGTACGAGTTCCTGCCCAACGACCCCGACGTGCCCACCACGCCCGCCGTCCGCGCCGAGCTGGGCGGCATGCGGTTCCTGAACTTTCACACCTGGGTGGGATCGCTGGCGCAGCACCTGGGGCTCACCTACGTCAGCTTTCTCGCGGACAGCGCGACCAACTGGCACTACCTGCGGGGGAGCGTGATGCAATCGTTCTCCAACCAGGCGTCGACCCCCACCTTCGCCAACGAAAAGGTGTACGCGCTCACCCCGGCCGAGCAGCAGGCCATGCAGCCCACTCCGGGGAGCACCAGCTATCCCACGCCGGGAAGCCTGGTGGCGGACGCGCTGGAGCAGATCGTCAACCCCAACGGCGACCTTCCCGACCCCGGCCAGGGCGCCAGCCTGCGCGACATGGTGAACCAGCTGCTGGCGACCGATTTTCCCGGCACCGACACCCCCCTGTGGCAGCGCGGCCTGTGGAACGTGATGGTGTCCAACGGCGACCCGCTGACGGACCCCGTCTCCAACGAGGCGTACGAGTTCTGGATCGACGCCGGCGCGTACGACTCCGTGCCGTCGAACTGGAACGCGGCCACGGCCGCGGCCATGGTGCTCTCCGACTTCTCCAACACCTCCACCTACTTTGCCCTTACGGACGGCTACGAGTCGCTCTGCGATGCGCTGCTGGAGCAGCTGAACGACGCGGGCGTGACCGTGCAGCTGAACGCAACGGTCACCGGCGTCTCGTCGCAGGACGGCGGATACGCGGTGAGCTTCGATGCGCAGGACGCGGTGACCGCCGACAACGTGTTCATGGCCGTGCCGCCGCGGGCCATGCAGCTGCTGGCCCAGGACCCCGCCTCGCCGCTCCCCACCACCTCGGCGATCGCGCAGGCCACGCCCGAGCCGATGGTGAAGATCTTTCTGGTCTACAAGAACGCGGGGCAGACGCCCTGGTGGGCCGCGTTCCTTCCCGGCGGCACGGGCGACCTGCCGCAGTACACGCGCCTGACCACGGACCTGCCGCTGCGCCAGACGTACAACTTCGGCACCGCTCTGGACGCGTCGGGGGAGAACACGTACTCGCTGGTCCAGGTCTCCTACACCGACGCGCTGCGGGCCGGGTACTGGGCCGGCCTGCTGAGCGCCGAAGGCACGCCCACCCTGGCCGGCGAGCCCGTGAACGCCAGCCCGTTCGCCGACCTGGCGCCGCTCACCGGCGTGGAGACGGCGACCACGGGGTACGTGGAGTGGACGGACGGGTCGCCGCTCTCCGGGCACCCGCTCTTTTCCACGGCGCACGCGCAGTTCGTGAACCTGCTCACGCAGATCTACGGCGCCACCTCCAGCGGCGAGGCGCCCGCCGTGGTGGAACCCCTGGCCGGCGCGACGATGGACTGGGGGACGGACCCGTTCGGCGGCGGCTACAACACGTGGAACGTGGGGGTGAACGTCGAGACGGTGTACTGGGACATTCTGAACCCGGTGCCCATGCAGGGCGCCGGCAGCGGCACCACCGGCACCGGCGGCCTGTTCGTGGTGGGCGAGGGCTACTCCGTGCTGCAGGGCTGGGTGGAGGGCGCGCTCTGGACCGTGGAAGACGCGCTGGGCCAGGCGTTCGGCGGCGCGTGGGCAAACCCGTCGTGGTGGAGCGGCAGCCCCGTGCCGCCGCCCGCGAGCTGACCGCAAGGGCGATGGTGATGCGGGGCCCGCGCCTCGCTCAGGGGTTTTGCCCGGTCGTCCGACAATCGAGTCATCCTGAGGGAGCGCCCGCGCGGAACCTGAAGTAGCGCAAACGCCTGCGGCGCGACCGAAGGACCTTCTGTCCAGACCGAGGGGCTGGCTCCATGACGTGGAGCCAGCCTCTCGGTTGTATCGCCAGGATCCTTCGGTCGGCGCCAGAGTGTTTCGTGAAAGCAGCTTGCGATGCGGCGCCTCCCGGAATGGAAGGGATCCGGGCGAGGTCCGTCGAGCGGGGCGTGGCACCTGCCCGGGCGAGTAGATTTCTCAGTCGGCGCCGCGAGTTCCTGCACCGGCGCCGATCGCGCGGCGCCTCCTTCGAAATGACAGCCGCGGCGCGAGCGACTTTCATCCCACAGGGTGCGCACAGCGCCGAATGACTCAGGATGACTGTTCTGGCGCGAGGTTTGGCAACCCCGCGAGAACCGTCGATCGTAGGCCTGGTCAGGGCGCCGGGCGCGCGTCGTCGGGGTGCGTGATCGGACGGTCCCGCGTCCAGCGCTGCCAGCCGGTGAAGGCGTGGCCCTCGAAGTAGTAGCGCGGCGGATTGGTCCTGCGCCAGAAGATGGACGCGCGGGCCAGCAGCGCGTTGCCGAGCGCCGGGTCCGGCGGATAGAAGGTCGCCTCGCCGCCGGCGTCCTCGTCCGGGCGCGGCGTGCGGAAGGTCCACCGCGCGAGGTGCAGCGTGGTGTCCGCGGCGATCTGCAGCGTCCCCGCGATCTGCCCCGTGCGCCCCATCCGCCCGCGCGGGCAGAAGGCGATGGCCGTGCGCTCCGCGGATGCGTGGAGAATGGAGAAGGTGTGCGCCGCGCCGAAGTACTCGCCGGTAAAGTCCTGCAGCGAACCGCTGTCCAGCGCACGATAGTCCCAGTTCGCCGTGCGCTCGCCCACGCCGCCCGCGGCGTCGGTCGCGTAGCCGGAGCGCGCCATCCACTCCGGATGCGCCTGCACCAGCGCGCCGGTGATCCAACCCGTGGTCATGCGGCCGGCCGCGGCATCCCACGCATCCGCCTTTTTCCCCACCCCGCTGCGCGATTCCATGAAGGCGAAGACGAACACGCTGTCCTCGCCCGGCTGCCAGTAGCGGCCGCGCATCGCCTCCCAGAGCGCGCGGGCGCGTGGGTCCTCGCGGTTGGGGCACGGCGGGCGTGGCGTGGCTTGCACGGCCAGCGGCTGCAGGATGACGGGCTGCGCCTCCATCCGCACCACCAGCGCCGTGTCCGGGAAGGCGAGCCCGATCGTCCGCGTCCGCAGCCCCACCCGGCGGACGGTGAGCATCATCCCGCCCTCCGCCTGCCGCGCCTCGATGCGGAACACGCCGCCGTCGTCCGTCTCCGCGGCGCCCGCGGGCCGCGAATCCATCCACAGCTCCACGATGGCGCCCGCGACGGGCCGCTCCGCCGCGTCCACCACCCGCCCCCTCACCTGCGCGACCGCGGGCGACGCGGAGACAGCCAGGATCGCGGCGACGGCCAGGAATCGCACGATGCGCCTCACGCGGCCGCCGGGGCGAGGTGCGCGGCGCCGTCCTCCGCGCCGTCGTGTCGGTGCGCACGGCGCCAGGCGCCCGGGCCCATTCCCCGCACGCGGGCGAACGCCTTGCTGAACGCGGCGACGTTGGCGTACCCCACCTGTTCCGCCACCGCGGCGACGCTGGCGCCCTCCCGCAGCAGCCGCGCGGCGTGCGTCATCCGCCACTCCGCCAGGTACTGCATCGGCGGCTCGCCCACGAGCTCCGCGAAGCGCGCGGCGAAGGCGGAGCGCGACATGGCCACGGCGGACGCCAGCCGCTCCAGCGTCCACGGCTCGGCGTAGCGCCCGTGCATCAGCCGCAGCGCCGCGCCGATGGCGGGGTCCGCCACCGCGCGCACGCCGCACTGCGCCGCGCCGCCGGTGGTGATCCAGTGGCGGATGGCGTGGACGAACAGCAGGTCCGCCAGGCGCCCCAGCACGATGGGGCTTCCCGGCCCCGGCGCCGCGCTCTCGCCCACGATCAGCGCGATGACGCCGGCCAGGGGCGCGCTCACCCGGCCGGAGCCGGCGGGGAGGTGGATGGCGGGCGGCAGCGTGTCCATCAGCACGTTGCGCCGCGCGGCGCCCAGGGTGAAGTGCCCCGTCACGATCTCCGTCACCTCGCCGTCCCCGCCAAAGCGGCCCGCCTGCCCGGCGGGAACGCGCGGGCACCCGTCGTAGTCGAACTCGCGCGGGGGCGCCTGGGCCGCGCCCCCGCTGCGCAGCACGTGCGTGGCCACGCGCGGCAGCAGCACCGCGTCTCCCTGCGCGAGCGCGATCGATCCATGCACGGGCGGCGCGTCCGGCAGCTCCAGCCGCGCCTCTCCCCGCGCGACCACGTAGAAGGTCAGGTAGTCGCGCGCGGGCATCCGCAGCCGCCACGGCGCGCCCAGCTCCATCCGGCCGAAGACGACGGGGCGCAGGTGCACGGCCTCCATCACCTCCGCCATCACGTCCACGGGCGGAGTCGCGGCCTCTGGACGATCGGACAAAAATTCCGGTGTTTTGCGCATGGATAATCTATAGCCGCTCCCGCATCCTTCCGTCAACGGATAACGACGCCCGCCGGAGAGACGCGGCCCGGGCGATGAACCCCGGAGAACGGAGGAGGGGACGATGGTACAGACCTGGACGCAGGACGCGACGATGCTGGACGCGGGGCTGCTGGCCGCGCGGCTTACGCTGGGGCCGCTGATGGCTGCGCACGGCGCGCAGAAGCTGTTCGGCTGGTTCGGCGGGCCGGGGGTGCGCGGCACCGCGGCGGGGATGGAGCACCTTGGGTTCCGCCCTGGCCTGCCCTTCGCCGTAGCTGCGGGAGCCACGGAGGCGGCGTCGGGCGTGCTGGTGGCGCTGGGGCTGCTGGGACCCGCCGGTCCGGCGCTGATGGTGTCGGTGATGATCGTCGCGGCCGTGAGCGCGCACCTCAAGAACGGCCTCTTTGCGCAGAACGGCGGCATCGAGCTGCCGCTGGTGTACGCGGCCGTGGCGTTCGGGCTCGCGCTGACCGGCCCCGGCGGCTGGTCCGCGGACGCCGCGCTGGGGCTGGCGTGGCTCTCCGCGCCGGGCTTCGCGTGGATCGCGCTGGCCATCGGCATCGCCGGCGGCGCGGCGAACCTCCTCGCGCGCAGGCCCGCGCCGGTGACGGAGGAGGCGGCGGCGCCGGCGTAAAGCGCTGGCGGCCGTCCTGAAACCGGCAGGGCGGCGCTACACCGCTGGTCGCGGCTTCCGACGTCATCCCGAGTCATGCGGCGCTGCGGGCACCCCCGTGGGATGAAGCCGCTCGCGCCGCGGCTGTCATTTCGAAGGAGGCGCCCACGTGATCGCTGCCGGCGCAAAAACCCGCGGCGCCGACTGAGAAATCTACTCACGCGTGCAGGTGCCGCGCCCCGCTAGACGGACCTCGCCCCACTCGCTTTCTGGACAGGGAGCGCCCACACGGAACCGGAAGCAGCACAATGGCCTGCGGCACGACCGAGGGACCTTCCGTCACAACCGGGGGCCGGCTCCATGGCCTGGAACCAGCCCCTCGGTCGTGCCGGCAAGGTCCTTCGGTCGGCGCCAGGGTCTTTCGCGGTAAGCAGTTGCGGCGCGGCGCCTGCCTGAATAGCAACCCATCCGGCCGAGGTCCGTCGCGGGAGGGGTTGCACCTGCCCGGGCGAGTAGATTTCTCAGTCGGCGCCAC
>DATABT010000521.1:0-3445 GCA_036259455.1 Longimicrobium sp.
AATAGGGAATAGGGAATAGGGAATAGGGAATAGGGAATAGGGAATAGGGAATAGGGAATAGGGAGTAGGGGGTGGACGGCGGAGAATGCCTCCGCATCGCATCAGGTGCTTGTCCGGCCGGCGGGACGATCCGAACTTCACGAGCACGATCCGCGCTCCCCGTGATCCCCGGACGCTCGATGCGCATCCTCCTCCCCGCCCTGCTCCTCCTCGCTGCGTGCTCCGGCTCCGATGCCGGGAAGCGCGCATCCACCGACGGAGCGGCGCCATCCGCCGCGAACCTGCAGCAGCCGGCCGCTCCGGCGGTGGCGGCGCGGGAGGCGGCGGAGCCTCCCGACTTCGCCGATCCGCGGCGGTTCCTGGACCTGGACAGCCTCCGCTGGCGGGAGTGGGAGACGGACCCGCCGGCCGGCCGCATGGCGCGGCTGCGGGAGTTGGGCATCACCCCCGTCCGCACCGACAGCACAGTCGAGTTCGATCCGGCGGACGGGTACGATCCCAACGGTGAGAACGTGAAGGACTTTCACTTCGTCGACTTCAGCGGCGACGGCGTGGCGGACGTGATCTACGACGGCCCCTGGTTCATCCGCAACGAGAACGGCTTCGGCGCGCTGGAGGGGAGCCATGTCAAGCTGTGGCAGGTGATCGGCGGGCGCGCCGTCCTGGTGCTGGACCACCACGGCGCCATCCAGCGCATGTGGAAGGGGCACGCGGGCCAGCCGCTCGCGTTCCGCACCCTGCACCACGGCTGCTGCGCCGATCCCGAGTGGAAGCTGCAGTACCACCGCCCGGTGCGCCGCGGCGACACGGTGCGCTACGAGCTCCATCACCACGTGATGGGACGCGAGGGGCTGGAACTGCCCGTGCGTTTCCTTGATGCGCCGCGGCGGTTCACCGTGGCGAACGACCGCTACCTGCTGCGCGCGGCGCCGCGGGTGCAGGACACGGTGGGGCCCGGCGAGGAGGACTGGTACACCTGGAACGGCCGCGGCAACGTGGTGGCGGAGTACGGACGCGGCGCGCACGGCACCGCCCTGGCCGAGCGGACGGATTCCACCGGCCGCGTGTGGTGGTTCGTGCGGATGGACGGTGCCACCCCGCCGCTCGCCGCCCAGTCGCAGGCCCCCGAAGACGAGCACGGCCGCCGCGCCCCCGTCGACCGGCTCGGGTGGATGAGCAGCCGCTTCCTCACGCCCGCGCCCTGAGAACGTGTTCAAGGATTCATCCACCGAGAAGCAGGTGACGTCATCCGGAGAAGCAGGTGACGTCCTGGGTCATCCGGCGCTGCGTGCACCTTGTGCGATGAAAGGCAGTTCTCCCCCTCTCCGCGAGGAACGAGCGGGGAGGGGCCGGGGGGCCGGGCCGGGGGGAGGGCCCCCCGCCGGGCCGGGCACCTTTCCATGCAGGGAGCGCCCTCACAGAACTCCATCGCGCACAAACGCTGCAACGCCGCGTTACACGAAAATCCTACCAGAAAACGACATCCTTGCGCTGTTACGCATTCCTGCATCAGATTTGCACCGGCGCGGAAAAATCGAGTACGGGCACGCACGACATCGGGTACGCAGTAGTCGCCACGCTCTCTTTACGACCATCGGAAAATCCCCCACACCAAAACCGCCGCCCGTCCTTTCGCGCCACGTCCCGCAGGTCCTTCGGGTTCCCTCAATCCAGGATCCGACCCATGGACACTCGCACCACCACGCGCAGAAGGACCGTTCTGCTCGCCCTGCTCCTTGCCGCCAGCGCGGCTTGCGGCGACGAAAACGGCGGTGAGAAGGGCAAGGCCGCGGGCAGAACCGCCGCCGTGGACGGGCAGATCATCCCGCAGCCGCTGGCATACGCCGCGTTCCCCGTGGACAGCGCCACGATCCTGGGATGGGTGGCGGCCGTGGACACGAACGACATCCGCCAGCACGCCTGGAACCTGTGGGGCGGGCTCACGTCCATGACCAGCCAGACAGCCAGCGGCGACAGCCTTCCCGTGTACGAGACGTGGCTCTCGCGCTACGAGGTGTACAATACAGACGCGCCGCGCAACGGCAGGCTCGCGGCGACGAACGGCCGTCCGCTGGACCGCGGGTTCCACGGCCCCGTGCAGTTCCACCACTCCTCGGTCAACCTGCGCGCTGAAGCGGGAGGCGGCGGCCTGGAGCGGATTGTGGCCGGCGTGAAGTACAACATGCCTTCGGCCGAGCACGTGTGGACCAACCGCTACACCGACTCGGCGCGGCTGACCGCGCTGAACGACGGCTGGCCCGACACCACGTCCATCGCAAACCGCAACATCGTGCCGTTCCCCACCAACGCCATGGCCATCAAGCCCGTCTACTTCATGATCAGCCAGACGGGGCTCACGGTGATGCCGTACTGGGCGGGGCCGGACTCCAGCACCACTCCCAGCGCGCCCACGCCCCTCACGTGGACGCAGTTCGTGGCCGTCGATCCCACGGGCCAGCAGGTGGGGCAGACGGTGCAGGTGCAGGCGAACGGCCAGACGTACCAGGCCCGCGTCATCGGACTGGACCAGTTCTACTCGTTCGCGCTCACGCAGGACGAGGTGAACGACATCATCACCGCCGACACGGCGCAGAGCACGCCGCTGGATCCCATCACCGTGTCCGACAGCATCGCCGTCATCGTCAACGGCCAGCAGTCGCTGAAGCAGGTGGGCGTGGGCGACTACGGCGTGCTGGTGGCGATGCACGTGGCCACGAAGGAGATCGGCAACTGGACGTGGCAGACGTTCTGGTGGACGCCCGACCGTGCGGCCAACCCCCTCTCCAGCGACCAGCCCGCGAGCATCCAGGGGCCGTTCAAGAACTTCGCGATGCAGCAGGCCTACTACATGACGGTGCCCTCCGGCCCGCAGCAGGGACAGGACCAGGTGACCTTCAACCCGTACCTGGAGACGGCGTTCGGCGAATCGGGACTCCAGTCCAACTGCATGAGCTGTCACCGCACCGCCACCTGGCCCGGGCCAACGGGTCCGTATCCGGCGTTCTACGGCAACGTGGACCCGGGCAACCCGGCCATCTTCGCGAACCAGACCAAGCTCGACTTCCTGTGGAGCATCCAGGCCGGCGCCAGCACCGCGCAGGCCAGCCTGCTGCGCCGCATCCGCTCCGGCTCGCGCGCCCAGCCCCCCGCGTCCGGCGGCCGCGACACCGGGCGGAGCCCGCAGTCCGCGCCATCCACACCCTCCGGCAGATGATCGCACGGAGGGCACGCAGGTAAAGACGAAGAGGACGCGGATGAAGCTCTCATCCGCGTCCTCTTCCACGTAACGCCATTCCTCATTCGCATCCGGAAAAACAAGTTCATCGCGGATTTCGTTGCACGCACGAAGTCTGCGCCGTGAGCTGTCATTTCGAAGGAGGCGCCCCCGAGGACTTGCCTCATGCAGGATCTTGTTGCGCCGACTGAGAAATCTACTCACCCACGC
>DATABT010000522.1:0-7772 GCA_036259455.1 Longimicrobium sp.
CGGGGCCCCTTCGCGTTTCCGCCGCGCCTCCATGGCCGGCAATCCGTCATCATTCCCCTTGACGTTCGCCCTTCACATCCCGATAATTAGATAGTCGTCTAATAGACGTTCGTCTAAGAGACGAGCATACAAGAATGGGGAGCACCGGGAGCCGATGCTGGACGAAACCCTTCGCGCGCTGGGCGATCCCACGCGGCGCGAGATTCTGCGGGTGCTGCGTGCGGGTGACCTGACGGCGGGCGAGATCGCGGGGCGGTTTCCCATGACCGCCGCGTCCGTGTCGCATCACCTGTCCGTGCTCAGGCAGGCGGGGCTGGTGCGGTCGGAGCGCAACGGGCGCAACCTGGTCTATTCGCTGGAAACCACCGTATTTCACGAGTTCCTTCAGCAGATGATGGAGCTCCTTGGCAAGGGAGAGGAACCATGAAGAGCCGCTGGCTGGGCGCCGCCGTGGCGGCGGCGATGTGGGCGTTCGCGCTGGCCGTCTCCACGCGCCTGCCACACCGCATTCCCTCGCACTGGAACCTGCGGGGCGAGGTGGACGGATGGATGGAAAAGCCGTGGGGCGTGCTGATGCAGCCCGCCATCGCCACCGTGCTGCTGGTCGTGCTGTGGGTGCTTCCCCGCATCGACCCGCGCCGCGAAAACGTGGAGCGCTTCGCGGATGACCGGCGGCTGATCATCAACCTGATCGTCCTGTTCCTGGCCGTCGTGCAGGTGACCACACTGGGATACGCGCTGGGCTGGCCGGTACAGGTGGACCGGGTGATCCTGGCGTCCGTGGGGCTGCTGTTCGTGGGGCTGGGCAACTACCTGCCGCGCATTCGCAGCAACTGGTTCATGGGCATCCGCACCCCGTGGACGCTGGACAACGAGCGCGTGTGGCGCGCCACCCACCGCGTGGGCGGCCGCACCTTCGTGGCCGCGGGGCTGGTGATGGCGCTCGCCGCGCTGCTGCCGGAGCCGGTGCGCGTCTGGGCCGCGGGCGCGGCCATCGCCGTGGCCGTCGCGGTGCCGCTCGTCTACTCGTACGTCGCCTACCGGCGCGACCTGTCCGGCCGGCCGGTCTGATCACGCGGACGGCACGTACAGAAAGAGGGACGCGGAGGATCGTTCGTCCGCGTCCCTCTCCTTTCCACCCGTCTTCCGGGCGACGCTTTCCGCCGGGTCAGACGCCGACCGGAATGCCTTCCGCCCGGCGCAGGCGGTGGATGCGTACCGCGCTCTCGGCCCCGGCGGCGGAGGGCTCGGCGCGGACGGCGGCCTGCTCCACCTCCCACCCCGTGTCGCGCGCCAGGCGCAGAAAGTCGTTCGCGTAGACGCGGCCGGGATCGGCGACGAGCACGGTGCCGCCGGGCGCCGTCACCCGCGGCAGGAGCGCCGCCAGCAGCGGCCCGTTGCGCTGCTCGTACAGCACGTCCGCCGCGATCACCAGGTCGTATCCCCACCCGCCGCGCGGCTGCCGCCAGTCCAGCAGCTCCGTCCGCAGCGGCGGCAGCCCGTTGCGCTCCGCGTTGGCCCGGGCGAAGCGGAGCGCGTCATCGTACCAGTCCGTCGCCAGCACCTCCGCGCCGCGGCTGGCCAGCGCCAGCGACGGAAGCGCCACCCCGCACCCCAGCTCCAGCACGCGCACGCCGGCCCAGTCGCCCTCCCCCGCTTTCGCACGTTCGCACTCTCGCACCTTCGCACTTCCAGACGCTCGCGCTTTCGCACTGCCGTTCTCCAGCAGATACCGCGCGAGCGCCCGCGCCGACGGCCACAGCTCCGCCCAGTAGGGCAGCCGCTCGTCACCCGCGAACTCCGTCTCGTCGATCAGCTCGTCGGCGGCGCGAGGAAGGATCAGATCCACCGCCCACCCCGCGTGCTCGAACCGCTCCTCGCGCAGGTCGAAGCGCGCCCGCAGCCCGGCTTCCAGCGTCCCCATCCGCATCCCGTTCGTCCCACACGTTTCTTGCCGCACCCCCCGGCGCGGGCCTACCTTGCGGCCCGTGGGTGCGCGACAAGCTTCGTCGCGGGCCCGTCCCGGTCAACCCAAAGGGGGTGTGATGGCCTGGCGCCGTCCCTTTGAACGCCGGCTCCGCCGTGCGCTGCTGATGTTCGCCGTGCTCCCCTCGCTGCTGCTGGTGGGACTGGGCGCGTACGCCGTCTCGCAGGCCGTGCGCCTGTCGCACGCCGAGGGGGCGTGGGAGCGCGCGGGCGCCAGCGGCGGCGAGCTCATCCGCCTGGCCGAGCAGTCCGGCGACTCCGCCATGGCGCGCGCCGCCGCGCGCCACCGGGACGAGCTGGAGGCCTCCATCACCAACGCGCGGCGGTGGCAGTACGTGCTCAACCGCTCGGTGGCGCTCATCCCCCTGGCGGGGCTGCTGATCGGCGGCGTGCTGGCGGTGCTGGCCCTGCGCGCGTCGCGGCGGATGGGCCGGCGCCTTTCGCATCCCGTGGAGGAGATGGCGGGATGGGCACGGATGGTCGGCCGCCGCGAGCCCCTTCCCGCGGACGACGGCCTGGCCGCCGCGGACGAGTTCGCCGTGCTGCGCCGCGCCTTCCGGCGGATGGAGGCGGAGCTGGCCCACGCCCACCAGGCGGAGCTGGAGGCCGAGCGCGCCAAGACGTGGATCGGAATGGCGCGGCGGGTGGCGCACGAGCTGAAGAACCCGCTCACGCCCATGCGCTTTGCCCTGCGCACCCTGGGCCGCGCCGCGCCGGACCGCGAGGACGCGCGCGAGGCGCTGGAGGTGCTGGAGGCGGAGTCGGCGCGGCTGGAGGAGCTGGCGCGCACCTTCGCGCAGCTGGGGCGAATGCCGGACGGCCCGCAGAGCGAGGTGGACGTGCGGGAGATGGTGGACTACCTGCTGCGCACCCACCTGCCGCCCGGCGTCGCGTGCGACCTGCGTGCGCCCGGATCGCTTTCCGTGGTGACGGGCCACCACGACGCCCTCAGCCGCGCCTTCGCCAACCTGCTGCTGAACGCGGGCGAGGTGGTGTCGCAGAAGGGCGGCGGCGCCGTGACGGTGGACGTGCGCGAGGCGGACGGTGCCGTGGAGGTGCGGGTGATGGATGACGGCCCCGGCATCGCCCCGGAAAACGTGGAGCGCGTCTGGGAGCCGGACTTCACCACCAAGGCGCGCGGGACGGGGCTGGGGCTGGCGCTGGTGCGGCAGACGGTCCAGGCGCACGGCGGCCGCGTGTGGGCGCGCAACCGCCCCGAAGGCGGCGCCGAGTTCGGCGTCTCCCTTCCCGCCTCCGTCGCGGCCCCCGAGCCCGCCCTCTCCGGCGCCGCCGCGGACGACCGGGCCGCCTGACGGGGTCGAAAGGCATCACGCGGAAAACGCGAAGGGGTACGGAACGAGGACGCGGAGGCGCGTAAAAGCGCTCCGCGTCCTCTCGCATCTCCTCCGCGCCCTGCCCGTGACATTCGTTGGCGGGAGCGGCAAACCTTCCCCGCCGCAATCGCATCTCACCACCGGGACGCGCCAGGAGGAAACCTTGCCCGCGCGCGCGGCGTAGAAGGCGCGTCCCCGGGACACACGTACCGACCGCGCCGCCCTATCCGCACCCGCCGCCCTGATGTCAGCCAGCATCCTGATCGTTGACGACGAGCCCAACATCCGCCGGATGCTGGGCAGCCTGCTGCGCGCCGAGGGCTACGTGACCCGCGAGGCCGGCAGCGCCCGCGCCGCGCTGGCCGAGGTGCAGGGCGAAGAGCCCGACGCGGTGCTGATGGACCTGTACATGGACGGCGAGTCCGGGCTTGACGCGCTCCCCCGCCTGCGCGAGACGGCGCCGCACCTCCCCGTGATCATGATGAGCGGCCGCGCCTCGCTGGGCGACGCCGTCAAGGCCACCAGGCTGGGCGCCTACCACTTCATCGAGAAGCCGCTGACGCCGGAGGCCGTGCTCCTCACCCTGGGTTCCGCGCTGGAGCTGCGGCGCTCGCGGGAGATCAACCGCGCGCTGCTGGAGGAGCTGGGTCCGGGCGAGGAGATGGTGGGGCGCAGCCCGGCCGTGGATCGGGTGCGGGAGATGATCGCCCGCATCGCGCCGACGGACGCACGGGTGCTCATCACCGGCGAGTCGGGGACGGGCAAGGAGGTGGCGGCGTCGCTCATCCACCGCGGATCGCACCGGGCGGCCGGGCCGTACATCAAGCTCAACTGCGCCGCCATCCCCCGCGACCTGGTGGAGTCGGAGATGTTCGGCCACGAGCGGGGGGCGTTCACCGGCGCCACGGACCGGCGCCGCGGCCGCTTCGAGCTGGCCAGCGGGGGCACGCTCTTTCTGGACGAGGTGGGCGACCTGAGCCTGGAGGCGCAGGCCAAGCTCCTCCGCGCGCTGGAGGTGGGCGAGATCGAGCGCGTGGGCGGCAGCGGCCCCATCCCCGTGGACGTGCGCGTGCTGACGGCCACCAACAAGGACCTGCGGGCCGAGGTGGCGGCGGGGCGGTTCCGCGAGGACCTGTTCTTTCGCCTGCACGTGATCCCGCTGCATCTTCCGCCGCTCCGCGAGCGGCCGGGAGACGTGCCGCTGCTCATCGAGCACTTTCTTCGCCACAACCAGCGTCGCCACGGGCTGCGCCCGCCGCGCATCTCGGACGGCGGAATGGAGGCGCTGGTGCGGCACTCGTGGCCGGGCAACATCCGCGAGCTGGCCAACATCCTGGAACGCGTGAGCATTCTGCACGCGGGCGCCGAGGTGGGCGCGGCGGAGATCCGCCACATCCTCGCGGCGGACGGCCCGCTGCCGGTGGAGACGGCGGCGTACCGGGACGACGACGACCGCACCCTCAGCGACCGGCTGGACGACTACGAGCGGCAGCTGCTGGTCGGGGCGCTGGAGTTCGCGGACGGCAACGTGGCCGAGGCCGCGCGCAAGCTGCGGACGGACCGGGCCAACCTGTACCGGCGGATGCGCCGCCTGGATGTGGCGCGGTGACACCTGCGTCGCGGATGCGTGTCAGATCGCTACGCCAGCCGGGCACTGGCCGCCGGCGCGAAAAATCGTAAATTCAGGATCATCAACCTCTTGCCACACCGGGCGACGCGGGCACGCGCTTCGCCCCGCGGCCCGTGCCGCACTCCGGCACCGGCGCCGCACATCCCACCCCTGGAGGAAACCCCCATGCGCATTCATGCGCTGACCGCTTTCGCCGCCCTGGCGCTCGCCGTGCCCGCGGCGGCGCGGGCGCAGGAACCCGGCGCCCTGCCGCGGGACCTGGCCGAGCGGATCGCCGAAGTGCTGAACGATCCCCGGACGGAGCGCCACGAGGGCGTGACGGCCGTGGAGGCGGGGCGCACCGTCGCCTCCGACCTGGCCGTGCTGGAAGGCGACCTGCAGCTGGCCGGCCGCGTGGACGGCAGCGTGGTGGTGGTCAACGGCGACCTGGCGCTGGAGGACGGCGCCGAGGTGGGCGGCGACGTGATCGTGGTCGGCGGAGAGATCGAGGGGGTGGACGACGCCCGCGTCTCCGGCGAGATGGTGGTCTTTGGCGAGCCCATCGCCCACTGCCGCCGCAACGGGGTGGTGGACGTCACCGGCCGCTGCGGCGCGCTGGACGCCCCCGTGGCGGCCGCGGGATGGGACCCGGCGAAGGAGGAGGAGGACCGGCGCGCGGAGCGGCGCAAGCGGGGGACGGCGGAGCTCGTCTTTACCTCCGGCCGCAGCTACAACCGCGTGGAGGGGCTCCCCATCCAGTTCGGCGGCGAGCTGGAGACGGGCGGCCGCAACCCGCTGCGCCTGCGGTCGGTCGGCATCTACCGCACGGCGGAGGAGGAGTCGTCGTTCGGCGCCGAGGCGTGGGGATACGACGTCCGGGTGGAGCAGTACATCGGGGGATACCGGGCGCTGCGGGTGGGGGCGCGCGCGTTTTCCGTCATCGATCCCATCGAGGGATGGCACCTGACGGACCTGGAGAACAGCCTTTCCACCTTCGTGCTGCACCAGGACTTTCGCGACCACTACCGGCGCGACGGGTGGAGCGCGTACGCCGTCGTCACGCCGCCGCAGTCGCCGGTGACGGTCAAGGGCGCGCTGCTGTGGGAGGACCACCGCAGCGTGGCGCCCGCCAGCCCGTGGGCGCTGCTGGGGAGCGACGGCTGGCGGATGCAGCCGCTGGCGGCGGAGGGCCCGCTGCGGGCGCTGGTCGGCTCCGTGCTGGTCGACTCGCGCAGCGAGGCGTGGGACCCGTCCAGCGGGTGGTACGTGCGCGCGGAGGTGGAGCACACGCTGGCGTCGGATCTCGTCCGCCCGTCGTACGTCTCCACGCAGACGGGCTCGCCGGTGCTCGTCGGATCCAACCGCTTCGGCGAGTACACGCGGGCGCTGCTGGACCTGCGCCGCTACAACCGCATCAGCCCCTCGCAGCGGCTGAACCTGCGCATCGCGGCGGGCGGGTCCATGTCCGTCTTTCCCCTCCCCCCGCAGCGCCAGCACGCGCTGGGCGGCGAGGGCACGCTCCCCGGCTACGGCCTGTTCTCGCTGGACTGCGGCGCGCGCCTGTACGCCGGCCGCCGCACGCTCCGCGCGGGTGAGGGGACGCGCTTTTTCGATGGCTACGGCTGCGACCGCTTTGCCCTGGTGCAGGCGGAGTATCGCGGCGACCTGTCGCTGCGCCTGCCGCTGGGCCGCGCCCGCGGCGACGAGGCGCAGGCGGGCGGCGAGGAGAGCTGGGCGGACGTGCGCATGTTCGACGCGGACCTGAACTGGGTGCTCTTCGTGGACGCGGGCGCGGGATGGACCAGCCTGGACAACCACCATGACGAGAACACGGCGGTGGACGTGGGCGCCGGCATTCTGCTGGGCGACCTGGGGGTCTACGTGGCCACGCCCGTGCGCGACGTGTACGACCGCGGCGGGCTGAACTTCTTCATCCGCCTGGCACCGCGCTTTTGATTCGCGCCGCCCGTCTGGCGTTTGCCCTGCTGTTCGCGCTGGCGCTGCTGCACGCGGTGCCGGCAGATGCGCAGTCGCGCAGGCCGCTCACCGTCTCGGTGGGCGGCCCGTCCGTTCGCTGGCGCCCGGAAGTGCGGCTGAACCGCATCGTCCGCGGCGACCGCTCGCTGCACGACGCGCTGCAGAACGGGCTGCCGCTGCGCTTTCACTGCCGCGTGGAGCTGTGGCTCAAGGCCGAGCCCTTCGACCAGCTGGTGGGGGTGCAGGAGATGTCGCGCGCCCTGCTGCGCGCGCCCCTGGGCGAGGGGTACACGCTGGAGGACGGGCGGGTGCAGCGCCGCTATTCCACGCTGCAGCAGGCGGAGGCGGCGCTGCAGGGCGCGCTGGCGCCCACGCTGCACCCGCGGACGGGCGGCCGGCACTACTACCTGGTGCGGCTGAACGTGGAGACGCTCTCGCTGGACGAGCTGGACGACCTGCGCCGCTGGCTGCGCGGCGAGGCGCGCCCGCCGGAGCCGGGACGGCAGCCGCGCGGCGTGGAGCGCGGCGTGCGCCGCATCTTCGTCCGCCTGTTGGGCCTCCCCTCGCGGCGGTACGAGGCGCGGACGCCGATCTTCCGCGTGGGGTGATACCAGAGCCGGAAAAGACAAGGGCATGCGAGCAGAGCAGCAGAGGACAGAGCAGCAGAGGATTCGTCTCTGCGGCCCTGCCTCTCTGCTGTCTGCGTGACGGGTGTTTTGCCGGCTTATATTACGCCGCCTGCTCAGCCTCGGCGGCGAGGGCGTAGAAGTGGGATGCGTCGCCGGTCTTGTACAGCGCGTACCAGGCGTCCAGCACGCGCGGCTCGTACAGCTCCAGCACGCGGAAGATCTCGCGGGCGAACTCCA
>DATABT010000523.1:0-2456 GCA_036259455.1 Longimicrobium sp.
CGAACCCCGGACCATAGGGGCGGAACCCGGTCCCGTCAACCCGCGGCGCCTTGCTTGCACGCCCGGGGCTCGGCGGTATCTTCTTCCGCTCGCCGGTAGGTTCCGATCCAGAATCCACGCCGCCCGAGACGACGATGACCGAACGCACCCTCCCCACCGTACGCCGCATCGCCATCAACACCGGTGGCGGCGACGCGCCGGGGCTCAACGCCGTCATCCGCGCCGCCACCCTGGCCGCGCTGCACGAGGGATGGGAGGTGCTGGGCATCCGCCGCGGCTACATGGGGCTGCTGGAGGGCGAGGTGGACGGCGAGCCCGGCGTGTGTCCGCTCACGGCCAACGCGGTGCGCGGCATCACCCACCTGGGCGGCACCATCCTGGGGACGACCACGCGCGGCAACCCGTTCGGCCTGGAGGTGCGCCAGCCGGACGGGACGTGGGGAACGGTGGACCGCAGCGACGAGATCGTGGCGCGCTTTCGCGAGCTGGAGATCGACGCGCTCATCGCCATCGGCGGCGACGGGTCGCTGAGCATTGCGCACGCGCTGCACAACAAGGGGCTGCCGGTGATCGGCGTGCCCAAGACGATCGACAACGATCTCAGCGCCACGGACGTCACCTTCGGCTTTCAGACGGCGGTGGAGGTGGCCACGGACGCCATCGGCCGGCTGCACAGCACGGCGGAGGCGCACCAGCGGGTGATGCTCGTGCAGCTGATGGGGCGGCACACGGGGTGGATCGCGCTCGAAAGCGGGCTGGCGGGCGGCGCGGACGTCATCCTCATCCCCGAGATCCCCTACTCGGTAGACCGCATCGCCGAGAAGGTGCGGCAGCGCGACCAGCAGGGGCGGCGCTTCAGCATCATCGTGGTGGCGGAGGGCGCGCGCTCGGCGGACGGGGAGGCGAGCTTCGCCGACGCCAGCGGGCGCTACGGGGGCATCGCGGACCAGCTGGCGGAGCAGATCACCGCCGCGACGGGAAAGGAGACGCGCACGCTGGTCCTGGGACACATCCAGCGGGGGGGCGAGCCCATCGCCTACGACCGCAGCCTGGCCCTGCGCTTTGGCGCGGCGGCGGTGCGGTGCATCCGCGAGGGGAGCCTGGGAACCATGGTGGCGCTTCAGGGCAACCACATTCGCGCGGTGCCGCTGGGCGACGCGGTGCACGACATCAAGCGCGTTCCCGCCGACTCGGAGCTGGTGATGACGGGGCGCCAGCTGGGGATCTCGTTCGGTGACTGAACGTGGCGCATTCTGCACGACTCCATGCGTTTCTCGCCGCCCTGCGACCCTGCGGATCGAACGGGCGGGATCGTAAGGAAACGGAGTGAACTTCGGGAAGTTGCGCCGGGGAATGGCTTTGGCAGGATTTTTCGCGAGAGAGTGGCCGTTCGCATGCGGTACGGCCCTGTTCTCGCTCAGGGGCACTGTCTATAACGGAACGCGGTATGCTATATTGCACCCGTTTTGTGTAGCAGTGCCATTGGCGCCCGGGGCCCGCCCCCACCGCGCAACGCGATCCTCCCCTTCCTTCGATGCACGTTCCCATGCAAGCGCCGGCGCGCCCGCGTCCGCCCCGGGAAGGCCATGCGCCGGACCCCGCGGCGGTGGCTCTCGCGTTCGCGTCCGTGCCCCTGCTGGGCTCGCCCGAGCAGGCGGCGCACGGGTGCGTGGACGCCGTGCGCGCGCTCACCGGCGAGCCGGTGCGCATCGAGGTGCCCACGCGCCCCGTTCCGCTGGGGGTGGGCGACGCGCGCGAGGGGCTGGAGTGCGTGGCGCGCTTCGTGGCGCCCGGCGGCGAGGGGGAACTGCTGTGCGCCGACGCGCTGGCGGCGTGGCCGGCGGCGTCGCGGCAGGCGCTGGTGGAGCAGGTGGAGCGCGTGTGGAGCCTGCAGGAGCAGCGCGCCGCGCAGACGCTGCAGCTGGACCAGCTGCGCTTTCACCTGGGCGCGCTGCAGCAGGTGGCGCGCACGCTCGCCGTGGTACGCGGCGCGGAGGAGACGGAGCGGCTGGTGCTGGACTCCGTGGGCGAGGTGTTCTTTGCCTGGTGGGCGGCGCTGTACCATACCGACGGCGAGCAGTACACCTGCCGCGCGGTGCGCTCGCTGCGTGGCGAGTCGGTGGCCTACGCCATTCCGGCGCGGGTGGTGCGGGCGATCGCGGCGCCGGGCCAGCCGCCGGTGATTCCGCCGGAGGACGCGGAGATCCGCGACCACGTGCCGGCGGAGGTGGCGGTGGTGGCGCCGCTGGACTTTGGCGAGGGGGACGCGGGGCTGCTGATCCTGGGGCGGCGGATGACGGACGCGCCGTACGAGCCGCACGACCTGGCGCTGCTGCGGGCGCTGGCGGACTCGTCGGCCATCGCGCTGCGCAACGCGGAACTGCTGGACCGACTGCGTGCGCAGGCCACCATCGACCCGCTGACGGGGTGCCACAACCGCCGCGGCTTCGACGAGA
>DATABT010000524.1:0-6954 GCA_036259455.1 Longimicrobium sp.
CGCGCCGCGTCCAGCGCCGTGCCGTCCGCCCGCGGCGTCACCCCGCGCAGCCGCGTCTCCTCCGCCGGGTCCGCGTGGGTGGCGGCCGCCCGCACCGCGCCCTCCGCGTCGAACAGGTCCACCGCGCAGCACTCCGCCAGCCGCGGAACCACGAGGCGCGCCAGCTGCGCGACCGCCGTGGCCGCGTCCAGCGAGGCGTTCAGCACGCGGCTGGCCTCCGCCAGCAGCTCCGCCGCCTCGCGGGCGTGGCGCTGCTGGGTGTACAGAACGCGCGTCTCCAGCAGGTTGTGGACGCGCAGCAGCGCCTCCGTCGCGTCGATCGGCTTGTTCAGGAAGTCCTTGGCACCCGAAGAAAGCGCCCGCTCCTTGGCCTCGGGCGTGGCGTCCGCCGTCAGCACCAGCACGGGGCGAAAGTCGTCCGGCGGCGTGCGCTGGCGGATGTCGTTCAGGATGGCGAAGCCGTCCCGCCACGGCATGTGCAGGTCCAGCAGCACCAGGTCCGGCGCGTGCCGCTCCCACAGGGGAATGGCCTGCCGCGCGTCGGTCGTCCGGACCAGGTTGTGGTACCCCTCCGCCTGCAGCAGCACCTCCAGCAGGTCCAGGTTGGCTTCCTCGTCGTCCACCAGCAGCAGCGTGCACCCCAGCACCCCGTCCGTCGTCATCGCGCCCCCGGCAGGTGTGTCCCCAGCGTGGCCAGGAACTCGTCCAGGTCCAGCGGCTTGGTGAGGTAGGCGTCCGCGCCCAGCGCGCGCAGCCGGTCCAGCGAGTCGCGCGTGGCGTCGGCGCTGATGATGACGACGGGGATGTGCGCCGTCCGCGGGTCCGCGCGCAGCCGCCGCAGCACCTCCTCGCCGTTCAGGTCGGGGAGGTGCAGGTCCAGCAGGACCAGGTCCGGCCGGTGCTCGCGCGCCAGCTCCACCCTGATGCGCCCCTGCAGCGCCGGCATCAGCTTCCACCCCGGCCGCGCGGAAAGGAAGGTTTCCACCAGGTCCAGGTTGGCCAGGTTGTCCTCGATGTACAGCAGCTGCGCCGTGCCGTGCTCCCCCTCCTCCGCCACGGGCGCCACCAGCCCCGCGTCTTCGGCGCGGCGCAGCGGGTTGGGCGCGCCCAGCAGCCCCAGGCGGAACACGCTTCCCCCCGGGCCGCTGCGCTCCAGCTCCAGGGTGCCGCCCATCGCCTCCGCGAGGCGCAGCGAGAGCGCGAGGCCCAGGCCCGTTCCCTCCACCTCCGTCTGCTCCGCGCCCAGCCGGGCGAAGGGGGTGAAGAGCTGGTGCATCCGCGCCTCCGGAATTCCCATCCCCGTGTCTTCCACCCGCAGCCAGACGCGCGGCTCCTCGTCCTCCCCCATCGCCTCCGCCGCCTCCGCCTCGCAGGTCAGGCGCACCACGCCGCCGGGGCGGTTGTACTTGATGGCGTTGGAGAGGAGGTTCAGCAGCACCTGCGTGAGCCGCTGCCGGTCCGCCTGGACGAATCCGTCGCGCCCGGTCCCCGGCGCCTCCTCCACCTCCACGCCGTACTGCTCGCACATGGGGCGCACCAGGCTGATGGCCTCCTGCATCACCGTCCCCACGTGCACCGGCTCCAGCGAGAAGCTCTGCCGACCGGCCTCGATGCGGGCGATCTCCAGCACCTCGTTGATCAGCCGCAGCAGGTGCCGGCCGGCCTTGAGGATGTGCTGCACGTGCTTCTGCTGGTCCACCCGCAGCTCCGCGCGCGCCAGCACCTGCCCGAAGCCCAGGATGCTGTTCATGGGCGTGCGCAGCTCGTGGCTCATGCGCGAAAGGAACTCGCTCTTGGCCAGGTTGGCGCGCTCCGCCTCCGCCCGCGCCTTTTCCGCCGCCAGGGTGGCCTCGCGCAGCGCCTCTTCCGCGTGCTTGCGCTCCGTGACGTCGCGGATGTTGCTGACGAAGCCGCTCTCCGGCTCGCCGGGGACCACCATCCGCCCCACCGCCTCCAGGTGGCGCCAGCTGCCGTCCGCGTGGCGGAAGCGGTACTCGGCGTACCCGGTGCCCGTGGGGCTGTCGACGACGGACTGGATGGCCCCGGCCACCCCCGCCCGGTCGTCGGGGTGAATGAACTCGAAGGAGTTGCGCCCCACCAGCGCCTCGGGCGGGTAGCCCATCACGCGCTGGATGGAGGGCGACAGGTACGTCATCACCCCGTCCGCGCTCAGGATGCAGGTGATGTCGTGCGCGTTCTCGATGAGCCGGCGGAAGTGCTCCTCGCGCTCCTGCAGCGCCCGCTCCGCCCGCTGGCGCTCGGTGACGTCGCGGATGTTGGCGACCAGCCCGTTCTCCGCCGTGTCGGGCGAAAGGGTGCGGCCGATGGCCTCCACCGTGCGCCACTCGCCGTCCTTGCGCTGAAAGCGGTACTCCACCCGGCGGCTGCTTCCGGGCTCCGCCAGGATGGCGGACATCGTCTCCACCACCCGGGCCACGTCGTCGGGGTGGATGAACTCCCAGGCGGAGCGGCCCAGCATCTCGTCCGCCTCCCACCCCAGCAGGCGGGCCAGCGAGGGGCTCTGGTAGGTCATCACCCCCAGCGGGCTGAGGATGCAGGTGATGTCGTGCGCGTTCTCGATGAGGGCGCGGAAGTGCTCCTCGCTCTGCCGCAGGATCTCGGAGATGCGCACCCGCTCGGTGATGTCGACGCTGTAGCCGATGATGCGCAGCACCTCGCCGTTCTCGTCCATCACCGGGAGCGAGCGGCGGATGACGTGGCGCGGCCCGCCCTCGGGGTAGATGGTCTCCTCGAACTCCGTGGTCTTCTTTTCCCGCAGTGCCCGCTCGATCCCCTCCTGCCGCCGGGCGATGACCTCTTCAGGCAGCCCCTTGCGCTCGCCGTACTCGCGCACGGTCCTGCCGATCACCCACTCCCGGATCTCCGGGTCGCGGATGGAATTGGGGCTGGCGTAGGCGTAGCGCAGCTGCGGATCGAACACCGCCACGCCGCTCTCGAGCGAGGCGATGATCTCCTCGAAGAACGCCTTCTGCCGCACCACCTCGGCCTCCGCCTGCCTTCTCGCCGTCACGTCGCGGTAGGCGCTGATGAGGGCGATGCGGTTCCCCTCGCCGTCCAGCTGCGGAACGACCACGGCCTCGGCCACGCCCTCCGAGCCGTCCGGGCGGACGAAGGGCACCTCGCCGCTCCAGCTGCCGTCGCGGTCCAGCGCCGCCAGCACCGCGGCGTTGGCGGCGGGCTCGCGGCCGGGCGGGTTCACCAGGCCGCCCGCGCGCCCCACGACGGCCTTGTGGTGGTAGCCGAACATTCGCTCCGCGGCCGGGTTCCAGTCCGCGATGCGCCCGTCCGCGCGGGAGATGACCACCGCCTCGGCCAGCGTCTCGAAGACCAGGGCCTGCTGCCGCAGCGTCTCGGCCACCTGCTCCGCCTCGCGCCGGCGCCGCTCCAGCTCGCGCTCCGCCGCCTTGCGCTCGGTGATGTCGCGGACGACGGTAACCAGCGTGCCGTCCGCCAGCGGGACCAGGCGCGCCTCGAACTCCAGCGCCACGTCGCCGTCCGGCAGGCGGTACTCGACGGACGCCATCTCCCCCGTCTCCACCGCGTCGCGGATGGCCCGGGTAAAGCGCGGCGCCGCGTCGGGCGGCAGCAGCTCCTGCATCAGCCGCCCGCGGAACTCGGGAAGCGGGGCGAAGAGGCCGGCCGCGCGCCCGGCGCGGTGGTCGGTGATGGTGCCGTCCGGGTCCAGGCGGAAGTACAGGTCCGGCAGCGCCTGGAACACGCCCTCCAGCTCCTGCGTGCGCTCCAGCAGCGCCTCCTGCGCCGCCTCGTGCTCCGCCACCTCCTCTTCCAGCGCCTCGTTGGCCTCCGCCAGCTCGGTGGTGCGCTCGCGGACGCGCTCCTCCAGCTCCTCGTTGGCGCGGCGCAGCTCGTCCTGCGCGGCCTTCCACTCGCTGATCTCGCGCGCGGTGGCCAGCAGCCGGTCCTCGCCCAGGATGGTGACGCGGCGCAGGGTGATCTCTGCCCACACGGGGTGGCCGTCCATGTGGCGGCCCTTCCACTCGAAGCGCTGCGGCTCGCCGGCGATGGCGGCGGCCACGTGGCGCATGGCGTCGTCGATGGTGTACGGCGGCTCGCCCCAGGCCAGCCCGGCGACGCCCAGCTTCTTCTGCTCCTCCACGGGCCAGCCGTACAGATCCGCGGCCGTCTGGTTGACGTCCAGGAAGGCGCCGGTGTCCAGGTCGTGCACCCAGAGCCCCGCGCCCGCGCAGTCGAAGATGGTGCGGTAGCTCTCCTCGCGGTCGCGCAGCGCCTGCTCCGCCCGCTTGCGCTCGGTAATGTCCCGCGCCGTGGCGACCAGACGGTCCACGCCGCCGATAGTGACGCGGTTCAGGCTCACCTCGCTCCACACCTGCCCGTCCTGGCGCAGCCCGGTCCTCCACTCGAAGCGCTGCGGCTGCCCTTCGCTGGCCAGGCGCACGTACTCCATTGCCCGCTCCAGGGTGAACGGCTCGGGGCCGCCGGCGATGAGCTGCATCCCCCGCTGCTTTACCTCCTCCAGCGGGAGCCCGGCCGCCTCGCAGGCGCGGCGGTTGGCGTCCAGGATGGCGCCCGTCTCCACGTCGTGGACGTAGATGGGGTCGTTGGACAGCTCGAAGATGGTGCGGTAGCTCTCCTCGCTCTTCCGCAGCGCCTCTTCCGCCGCCTTGCGCTCGGCGATGTCGCGCACCAGCGCCAGCACGCGCATCTTTCCGGCGAGCATCACCCGCTGCAGGCTGACCTCGCCCCAGATGGGCGCGCCGGTGCGGGGGTGGATGGACATCCACTCGAAGCGCTGCGCCTCGCCCTGCACCGCGCGCAGGGTCTGCTCGCGCGCCACCTCGGGGGTGAACGGCGGGGGTCCGTTCCAGATGATGGAGGCGGCGTCGGCGCGCAGCTCGTCCAGCGTGGTGTCGCACATCTCGCAGGCGCGCCGGTTGGCGTCCACCACCGAGCCGTTCTCCGGATCGGTGACGAAGATGGCGTCGTTGCTGTTCTCAAAGATGGTGCGGTAGCTCTCCTCGCTCACCCGCAGCGCCTCCTCGGCCTGGCGCTGCTCCGTGACGTCCTGGTGCACGGCGACCACTTCCAGCACCTCGCCGTCCGCCCCGCGGATGGGGAAGTACGAGGCCTGCACCCACCGCGGCCAGCTCATCCCCGCCGGCGGAAGCACGTCGGGCGTGTACTCGCGCGGGTCAAAGAGCACGGGGGGCAGGACGACGGTCTCGCCCGCGAAGGCGCGGCGGACCAGGACGCCGATGTCCGCCATCTCCACGTCGCGCAGGGGGTTGAACTTGCGCACCTGCTGCAGGTTCAGCCCCCACAGCCGCTCGTACGCCGCGTTCACGCGCGACACGGTGCCGTCGGGCGCGTACACCTTCACGCTGTGCGGAAACTGCTCGAACAGGTCGCGAAAGCGCGCCTCGGATTCGCGGCGGGCGCGGTCGGCGGCGTTGCGCTCGGTGACGTCCTGGGAGATGCCCACCATCCGCTCCCCCGTTCCCGCGTGGTCGGGAAGGAGCTTGCCCAGGGCGTTCATCTCCCGGATGGTCCCGTCGGGCCGGACGACGCGGTAGGGGAACGAGAAGGGAATCTTCGTGGCCAGCAGCCGGTCGCACTCCTCCACGACGCGCGCGCGGTCGTCGGGGTGCACGCGCGCCAGGAACTCGGCGAAGGTCTGCGTCCCCGCGTCGTCGCCCAGGCCGTGGATGCGGCGCTGCTCGCGCGACCAGGTGATGGTGTCGGTGGGCAGGTGCCACTCGTACGTGCCCAGCCCGGCCAGCTCCTCTACCTCGTCCAGCATCCGCTCCCGCTCGCGCAGCGCCGCCTCCGCCAGGTGGTGCTCCGTCACGTCCCGCGCGGTGCCGATGAGCCGCGGGGGTCCGCCGTGCGGGTCGGGGATGACCTGCGCCTGCGCGTACAGCCACCGCACCTGCCCGTCGGCGCGGATGACGCGGTAGGCGGCGGCGCTGCTGTCGCCCGTGCGCACCACGGTGGCCGTGGCGTCGCGGATGGCCTGGCGGTCGTCGGGATGAACGCGCTCCAGGAACTCGGCGAAGGTGCGCGGTACGCTGGTCTCGGTAAGGCCGTGAATGCGCAGCTGCTCGGCGCTCCAGCGCACGGGCTGCTGGTCCAGCGGCTCGGCCAGGAGCTGCTCCCAGCTGCCCAGGCTGGCGGTGCGCTCCACCTCGTCCAGGCGGCGGTCGCACTCCGTGAGCGCGGCCTCGGCGCGCTGGCGGGCGGCGCGCTCCGTCTCCAGCGCCTCCAGCGCCAGCGAGAGCGTGGCGCGCAGGGCGTCCTCGCCGCCGGCCACGGGCACGGCGATCTGCGGGGCGGCGGATGATGCGGACGGGGAATGCGGGTCCATCGGTGCCATCAGGGCGGGGGGACTTCGGACCGGTCGGGGGAGGGAGTTTTGATCCGCTCAAACGTAAACGTCATGTGCATGCGGAACAAGGCGTTCCGCGCGCGATCCCCATCTCTCGCGCGCGCGGGCGGGGGGTGGGTCTCACACGGAGTCAACGGAGGTCACGGAGCTCGCTCTCGTTCAACCCGGACCTCTCCTCAGTCCCAGGCAGGATTTCCTCACGCAGAGTCAGCAGAGTCAGCAGAGTTGCTCCGTGCCGTGAGCAGATCTTACGCTCGTTTCCTCGGCAGGGGAGCAGCCAGGGGATTGGTAGGGGGCGGGAGAAGACTCCGCTGACCCTGCCAACCCCGTGTGAGGCCCATCGATTTCCTGATGATGGGATGAGATCCGGCGGGATGCGCGAGAGAAAACCCCGTGAACTTCGTTGATTCCGTGTGAGGCCCCTCGTCCGGGCATGGTGCAGATGACCCATGCCGGACGAGGGGCCTCACACGGAATCAACGAAGTTCACGGGGTTTTCTCTCGCGCATCCCGCCGGATCTCATCCCATCATCAGGAAATCGATGGGCCTCACACGGGGTTGGCAGGGT
>DATABT010000525.1:0-6929 GCA_036259455.1 Longimicrobium sp.
CTGCAGGTTTCCGGGGCGGCGCCGCTCTACCCCTGGAGCATCCGCGGCTTCGCGCCCGCGGAGATCGACCGCCTCATCCCCGACACCGCCGCGCATCCCTGGCGCGACCGGCTCCCCGCCGCGGACGGCGCGACGACGTACGTCCGCGCCGTGCGCCCGCAGGGGGGGCTGGCCTTCAACTCCGCCTTTCCGCAGGGGACCAACGACGGCGCGCTCTGGACCGGGCGCGGGCTGACCGCCTCGCTCAGCGCCGGCGTGGAGGTGCGGGTGGGCGTGCTCTCGATGCGCGTGGAGCCGCTCGTCTTCTGGTCGCAGAACCGCGGGTTCGACCTGATGGCCGTGGCGGGGCGGCCGGACTCCCTCCGCTTTCAGGACCCGTACGCGCCGGGTGCCATAGACCTCCCGCAGCGCTTTGGCGACGGCTCGTTCGTCCGCATCGACCCGGGGCAGAGCTCCCTTCGCGTCGACACGCGGCCGGTGGCGGCGGGCATCTCCACGGCGAACCAGCAGTGGGGGACCGCGGTGGACCAGCCGCTGCTGCTGGGGCCCAACGCGGCCGGTTTTCCGCACCTGTTCCTGGGGACGGGACGGCCGGTGAACCTGTGGCTGGGCCGGGTGCACGGGCGGCTGGTGTGGGGAAGCCTGGGGCAGTCGGACTATTCGCCCATGCAGGGCCACGGCAGCCGGCGGCTGATGACGGGCGTCATCGGCGTCTTTCAGCCGGCCAGGCTGCGGGGGCTGGAACTGGGCGTGGGCCGCTTCTATCACGAGGCGTGGCCGCGGGGCGGGGTAGAGGCCGCCGACCTGCTGCGGCCGCTGGAGTCGTTCTTCCGCGAAAGCTTCGAGAGCCGGCAGCCCGGCGAGCTGGAGGGCCCGGAGAACCAGCTGGCCACGGTTTTCTTTCGCTGGACGCTCCCGCGCGACCGCTTCGAGGTGTGGGGCGAGTACCTGCGCGAGGACCACAACTACGACCTGGAAGACTTCATCCTGGAGCCGGACCGCTCGTCGGGGTACCTGCTGGGCGTTCGCAAGGTGTGGGGCAACGCGCGGGCGCTGCGCACGGTGCGGGCCGAGTGGGTGAACACCAGCCGCTCGCACCTGCATCAGGGCTCCAACCAGGTGCTGCCGTATCACCACCGCGAGACGCGGCAGGGGCACACCGTCTACGGGCAGCTGCTGGGCTCGCCGTCGGCGTACGGCGGCGGGGGGAGCGTGGTGGCGCTGGAGACGTTCACGCCGCGCGGCCGGTGGAGCGTGGACTGGACGCGCATGCGCATCGCCACGCGGCGCGGGGAGGGGCCGAACTCCAACGTGGTGCACTCGCTTGGCGCGGAAGCGGTCGCGTTCCGCCAATGGGTGGATCTCGTCGGCCGCCTCCGCGGCAGCTGGGAGCTGAACCGCCACTGGGGGGACGATGCCTTCAACCTGCACGCATCGTTCGGCGTTCGGCTGGGGCTGTAGTCGTGACGGTGTGATGGGGCGATGCGCCGGGGGGGGCTTGCCCCCGCGCAAAGAGCTCCCGCGCGCGCTCCAGGTGCACCATCCCGCGCTCCGTCTGGCGGTTGGCCAGCAGCCTGGCGCCGAACGAGAACTCGCCAGGCCTTTCGCTCGTTCCTCGCGACGGCGGGCGACCCCTCCCGCAGCGGGTGGCATGGCCCGAAGCTTTCGGGCTCGCGACTTCTCCCCTCTCCGCGAGGAACGAGCGGGGAGCCGGCCCCCGCCAACCCCGGGGGAGGGGTGACGCGAGCCGGATCTCCGTCGCCGGCGTCGCGGTGGGCGGACGCGCAGGCCGGGGGGATTATCGAATCGATGGATGAGGCGTCCGTGCCGCCGGAAGGGCGGAGGGGACGGACGCGCGCAACGGGTGGACCAACGGAACGGATGATCGACTTTCACAACCACCTCATCCCCGGGGTGGACGACGGGGCGGAGAGCGCGGAGCAGTCCGCGACCGCACTGCGCGCCTACCAGGAGCAGGGCGTGCACACCGTCGTGGCCACCCCCCACGTGAGCGGCGCGCTCACGCGCGAACCCGCGGCGCTGGCGGAGCGGCTGGAGGAGCTGGACCGTGGCTGGGCGCAGTTGGAAGAGGTGGCGCGGGAGAGCGGGATCAAGGTGCTGCGCGGCGCGGAGGTGATGCTCGACACGCCGTCGCCGGATTTTTCCGACGTCCGGCTGCGGCTGGGGGGGACGCGCGCCGTGCTGGTGGAGTTCCCGTTCATGAACGTGCCGCCGCGCGTTACGGACGCCCTCTTCGACATCAAGATGGCCGGGTGGACACCCGTGCTGGCGCACCCCGAGCGGTACGGAAACTCCGCGCAGGACCTGGCGGACGCGGGGGAGTGGAGGCGCGTGGGGGCGGCGCTGCAGGTGAACGCCGGATCGCTGCTGGGACGCTACGGAGACCGGCCGCGGGAGCTGGCGTGGGGGCTGGTGGAGCGCGGGTGGGCCGACTATGTTGGCAGCGACTACCACGCCCGCGGACGCCTGGCCCTGGCCGACTGCCGCGCCGAGCTGGAGCGGCGCGGCGGGGCGGAGCACGCCCGCCTGCTGCTGGACGAGAACCCCGCGCGCATGCTGGACGGCAAGGCACCCCTTCCCGTGCCCCCGCTCGGCCCGCCGCGTCCCCTCTGGAAACGAATCCTGCGCCTGGGCGCCTGAAGAGGCGCCGCGCTTCCATCCGTATCGATGTCTGACAACGTCTCGCCCTTCGTCGCGCCCCGCATCATCCCCAAGCCGTGGGGACGGGAGATCTGGTACGCGCACGAGGACCGCTACGCCGGAAAGATCCTGGAAGTGACCGCCGGGTTCGCGCTCTCGCTGCAGAAGCACGAGCGCAAGCAGGAGACCATGTACCTGCAGAGCGGCCGCCTGGTCTACCACCTGAACGGCACCGACTACGAGATGGTGCCGGGCGACTGCATCACCATCCGTCCCGGCGACGTGCACCGCGTGGAGGCGCTGGAAGACGCGGTGATCCTGGAGGTGAGCACCCCCGAGCTGGACGATGTGATCCGGCTGGAAGACCGCTACGGCCGCGCCGGCACCTGACCGGCCGCACGCCGGATCGCCGGTCCCTTTTCGCCCGCCGCGGCCCCTGCCGCTGCGGGCGCGGAGTTTTCCGGGCCCCAAGGGGGTTCCCCGCGCCGCCCGGTGGACGTTAAGTTGACGGATTCGCCGCCTTTCTGACGAGGGGCGGGATCTCGAAGGATTGCGTGGCGCGCGGACGTCGAAGCGCGCCGGGCCGGGCTCCGGACCGCGAGGGCGCACGACGCCGCCCCGTGCAGATGTCCGCGGCGCACCACCCAGAAGCACCAGCCGCTCACCGTCCGCGTGCCGACCCAGCAAGCCCCCGCAGCCCCGGCGAAACCCGCGGCCGAGCCGCCCCGCACCCCCGGCCCGTGGGCGCGGGCCGCGGCGCGGCTGCGGGTGCCCGCGCTGGGCAGCGTGGCCCGCAACGCCGGGTGGCTCATGGGCGAGCGGGTGGCCACCATGGTGGTGGGGATGGGCGTCACCGTCTGGATGGCGCGCTACCTGGGCCCCGCCGGATTCGGGATGCTGAGCTACGCCATCTCCTTCGTGGCGCTGTTCGGCTTTCTGACCTACCTGGGGCTGGACGGCATCGCCACGCGCGAGCTGGTGCGCACGCCGGAGCGGCGGGACGAGATCCTGGGCACCACGCTGGCGCTCCGCTTTGCCGGGGCGCTGGCCATCGTCGCCACCGTCTTCAGCTTCGCCATGCTGCGGCCGGGGCCGGAGGAGTCGCGCTGGCTGATGGCGGTGGTGGCCGTGGGCGCGGTGTTCGACTCGGTGGACGCCGTGGACTTCTGGTTCCAGTCGCGCGTCCGCTCCCGCGTGTCGGTGACGGTGCGCAGCGTGGCGTTCTTCGCGGGCGCCGTCGCCAAGGTGGCGCTCATCCTGGCCGGGGCGCCGCTGGTGGCGTTCGCGCTGGCGCAGGCGGGGCAGCACGGGGTGAAGGCGGTGGGCTACGTGGTGGCCTACCGGCGCGACACGGGGCGGCTGTCGCGGCTGCGCTTCAGCACGGCGCGGGCGAAGGCGATGCTGAGCCAGTCGTGGCCGCTCATCCTGTCCAGCGCCGGCGCGCTCGTCTACCTGAAGATCGACCAGGTGATGCTCGCGCAGATGAAGGGCCCCGCCGAGGTGGGGATGTACTCGGTGGCGGCGCGCGTGTCGGAGGTGTGGTACTTCATCCCGCTCACCATCGCCACCTCCGTCTTTCCGTCGCTGGTGAAGATGCGCGAGACGGACGCCGAGGCGTACCGGCGCCGTCTGCAGCACGCCTACAACGTCGTCGCCTGGCTGTCGCTGGGGGTGGCGGTCACGGTTACGCTTCTTGCCCGTCCCGTCGTCGATTTTCTGTATGGTGACGAATACCACAGGGCGGCCGGGGTGCTGGCCATCCACGTGTGGACCTGCCCGGCCATCTTCATGGGCGCCATCCTCTCCAAGTGGCTGGTGGCGGAGGGGCTGCTCATCTTCTCCCTCACCCGGCACGGCCTGGGGGCGGTGGTGAACGTGGCGCTGAACCTGGTGCTCATTCCCCGCTACGGCGCGGAGGGGGCCGCGGTGGCCACGCTCGCCTCCTACACCGTCGCCGCGTGGCTGGCGTGCTACGCCGACCGGCGCACGCTCCCCGCCGCGCGGATGATGACGCGCGCCGTCTTCAGCCCCTTCGTCCACGCGGGCGGGCTGGTCCGGTCCGGCGCCGCGCGGGTGCTTCCGCGGGGAGGGCGTCCGTGATCCGCCGGCTGATCCGCACCGTCCTTTCCCCCGCGGCCGTGGCGCGGCTGCGCGGCACGCGCGACCGCATGCGCGTGGGCATGCTGCGCGTCTGCAGCCGCTCGCCCCTGCTCTCCACGCTCTACTACCTGTTCGCCTCCCGCGCCTTCCGGCGCGAGCACCAGGCGGTGCTGTACGGGCGCCTGAAGCACGAGGAAGACAACCTTTCCGCCGCGCAGAGCCTGTACCGGCTGCGCCGCAACGTGCACCGGCTGGAAAAGGGGCTCATCATGCGCCCCCGCCGGCCGGTGTTCGCCGTGGAGTACATCGAAGAGACGGTGCACTCCCTGGCGGCGCGCCTGGGCGCCAACGGGAACGGGGCGAACGGGTCGGGTGATGCGGGGCCGCTGCTGGACGCCTGCGTCCCGGCGGTCCCGGGCGACCCGCAGGAGGTGCGCTGGGCCAGGGACGTGCTGGACGCGTACTTCGAGGCGGCGAGCGGGCATCCCGCCATCGAGCGCGCGCGGTCCAGGTTCCAGGCGCTGCCGCGCATACCGGTAGAGGAGGGGCCGCCCGTCGCGCCGTACCGCCGCGACCTGTCGCAGGCGCCGCCGGTGGCGTACGACGACCTGCTGCGCCTTTCCATCCGCCGCCGCTCCGTCCGCTGGTTCGAGCCGCGCCCGGTGCCCCGCGAGCTGATCGACAGGGCCGTTCAGGTGGCGGCGCAGTCGCCCAGCGCGTGCAACCGCCAGCCGTTCGAGTTCCGCGTCTTCGACGATCCGGACCTGGCGCGCCAGGTGGCGGGAATTCCCATGGGAACGCGCGGCTTCGACCACAACTTTCCCGTGGTCGTCGCCGTCGTGGGCCGGCTGCGCGCGTACTTCGACGAGAAGGACCGGCACGTCATCTACATCGACGGCGGGCTGGCCTCCATGTCGTTCGTCCTGGCGCTGGAAACGCTGGGCCTGGCCTCGTGCTGCATCAACTGGCCGGACGTGGAGCAGCAGGAGCGCGCGATGGCCTCGCTGCTCGGGCTGGAGCCGGACGAGCGCGTCATCATGCTCATCGCCCTGGGCTGGCCGGACGCGGACGCGCTGGTCCCCGCGTCCGGAAAGAAGGCGCTGGACGTGGTGAGGCGCTACAACGCCCGCGGCCAGGGTTGATGACGGCGGCCCCGGCGGCTCGGGCGAACGACGCGGCGGACGCGGCGCCTTCCCCCGCTGGGGGGAAGGGACGGAGCGGGATGGACGCGGCGCGGATGCGCGAAACCGCCGCGGAGGCGCTGGCGCTGCGCGGCTGGGCGCTGCGGGCGCTGTCCGCCGGCGCGGACGACCCGCCCCCCGCCGCGCCGGACGCGGCGTGGACGGTCTTTCTCGCGACCGAGGGGTGCGGCATTGCGCTGGTGGAGCGGATGCGGCAGACCGGCACCCCGCCGCCGGCCGTGCTGGAGCGCTGGGCCCGCGCCGAGCTGGTGCGCGTGCTTTCCGCCCGCTCGCAGCTGCGGCTGCTGGACCGGGCCGCGGGGCGGGGGGGATGGGCGGCGGTGGTGCTCAAGGGCGGCGCCTCCGTGGCGGACGACCCCGCGCTGGACCTGGTGGACCTGGACCTCCTGCTGCGGCGGGAGGACGTGCTCGCGTACGCGGCGGCCCTGGAGGCGGACGGATACGCCTCCCTCGGCGCGGACTACGTGGAAGAGGGGTCCCAGGCGCACCACCTGGGGATCCGCGCCCTGCCGGGGTCCATTCCGGTGGAGCTGCACTTCCAGCTCCCCGTTCCCGGCGGCGCGGAGGGGCCGTGGGAGCGGCGCATTCCCCTCGCGGGGACGCGCCACCTTTCCCGGCTGGCGGCGGAGGACCACCTGTGGCACCTGCTGTATCACGCGGCGGTGCAGCACACGTACAAGCGGGGGCGGGTTCGCGACCTGCTGCTGATCGCCCGGGTGATGGGGGAGTGCGGCGAAGCCGGGCGCGCCGCCGTCCGCGCCCGGGCGGCGGCGGACCGCGGCGCGGCGGTGCTGCTGGCCACGTGGCGGATGGCGGAATCGCTGGCCGCGGGGACGGCGCCGGCGGACGCGTTCCGCCGGATCGCCGCGGGGAACTACGTGCTGCGCGCGGCGCCTCCCGGCGGAAAGGTCCGCGCCGCCGACGTGGTGGTCTGCCTCTTCGCCGTGCTGGGCGAGGGCGGGGACC
>DATABT010000526.1:0-4897 GCA_036259455.1 Longimicrobium sp.
CCGGATCACCAGCACGGATGAGTAGATTTCTCAGTCGGCGCCATGGGAATCCTGCACGGGCTGAGTTCGGTGCAGGCGCCTCCTTCGAAATGACAGTTCGGCGTCGGGTCTGTTTACCTGCAACAAAATCGACGAAGAACCAGAAAGAGAGTTCGCAGGGGCACGCCCCCTCCGGGCTCGCGGACGAGCGTGGGCATGGCCGGGGGAGGGTTCCGTCAAGATCGTGGTCACGCATCTTGCATCGGAACCGCTTCCCTGTTATTGTTTGCGAAATGAAGGTGGAACGCACCTCCAACTTAACAAATTAAGGTGAACGGTCCGGCGCGCCTAGACGACATCGACATCCACCTGCTGGAGCTGCTGCAGGAGCACGGCCGCACGTCGCAGCACGACCTGGCGCAGGCCGTGGGGCTCTCGTCGCCCGCCGTGAGCGAGCGGCTGCGCAAGCTGGAGGAGCGCGGCATCATCCGGCAGTTCACCGTGCTGGTGGACCCCCGCCGCGTGGGGCGCGACGTCACCGCGTTCATCTTCGTGGGCATCAACGGGTCGCACCACTACCCGGCGTTCCGGGAGAACGTGGCGCGGCACCCGGAGGTGCTGGAGTGCCACAGCGTGACCGGCCAGGGGAGCCACCTGCTCAAGATCCGCACGGACAGCACTTCGACCCTCGAAGGGCTGCTGGCGGAGATCCAGGCGTGGCCGGGGGTGCAGTGGACGACGACGAGCATCGTACTGAGCACCATCAAGGAGACCAGCGCGCTGTCGCTGGGGCCGCGGCCGCCTTCACCGGCCGACGCGGCGTTGACGGACGGGGCGGCGGTCGTCCCGGAGCGGTAACCCTTTCTTCTTTCGTCCAGAACCTGTAAAAGAGGCCGTATGCCCAGGACCACCGCCCGTTTCGACACGCTGGCCGCCGCCAAGGGGTGGGACAGCGACGCGCGCAACGGCGCCGCCGCCGCCCGCCACATGCCCATGGAGCCCATGGACATCGAGACGCTGTTCGGCCAGCACACCTTTGGCCTGGCGGAAATGCGCGCCCGGCTTCCCAAGCAGGTGTACAAGGCCCTCATCCGCACCGTGGATCACGGCGACCCGCTCGATCCCTCCGTGGCCGACGTGGTGGCGCTGGCGATGAAGGAGTGGGCGCTGGAAAAGGGCGCCAGCCACTTTACCCACTGGTTCCAGCCCCTCACCGGCAGCACGGCGGAAAAGCACGACAGCTTCATCACGCCCAACGCGGGCGGCGGCGCGGTGGCGGAGTTCAACGGCAAGGAGCTCATCCAGGGCGAGCCCGACGCCTCGTCGTTCCCCAGCGGCGGCCTGCGCGCCACCTTCGAGGCCCGCGGCTACACGGCGTGGGATCCCACCTCGCCCGCGTTCATCGTGGAGACCAACGCGGGGTGCTACCTGTCCATTCCCACGGCCTTCGCGTCGTGGACGGGCGAGGCGCTGGACACCAAGATCCCGCTGCTGCGGTCCATGAACGCGCTGGACAAGCAGGCCCGCCGCGCGCTGGCGCTGTTCGGCGTGCAGACCGGCCGCGTGACGGCCACCTGCGGGCCGGAGCAGGAGTTCTTCCTCATCGACCAGGAGTTCTTCTACCGCCGCCCGGACCTGGTGACCACCGGGCGCACCCTTTTCGGCGCCAAGCCGCCGCGCGGCCAGGAACTGGAGGACCACTACTTCGGGTCCATCCCCGACCGCGTGCTGGCCTTCATGATGGAGGTGGAGCGCGAGCTGTACCGCCTGGGCGTTCCGGTGAAGACGCGGCACAACGAGGTGGCGCCGGGGCAGTTCGAGATGGCGCCCATCTACGAGAACGCCAACCTGGCGGCGGACCACCAGCAGCTGATGATGATCACGCTGCGCAAGGTGGCCCCGCGCTATGGCCTGGCCGCGCTGCTGCACGAAAAGCCGTTCGCCGGCGTCAACGGCAGCGGCAAGCACGTGAACTGGTCGCTGGGCACGGAGAGCGCCAACCTGCTGGAGCCGGGCGACAACCCGCACGACAACATGCAGTTCCTGTTCTTCTGCACGGCCGTGCTGCGCGCGGTGGACCGGCACCAGGACCTGCTGCGCGCGTCGGTGGCCCACGCGGGGAACGACCACCGCCTGGGCGCCAACGAGGCGCCGCCGGCCATCATCTCCGTGTTCCTGGGCACGCAGCTCACGGACGTGCTGGAGCAGATCGAGCGCGCGGGGACGGCCACGGAGAGCAAGCAGGGCGGGCTGCTGGGGCTGGGCGCGCCGGTGCTGCCGCACCTTCCGCAGCACGCGGGCGACCGCAACCGCACCAGCCCGTTCGCCTTTACGGGCAACAAGTTCGAGTTCCGCGCGCCGGGCTCGTCGCAGTCGGTTTCGTTCGCCGCGACGGTGCTCAACACCGTCATGGCCGAGTCGCTGGACGAGATGACGACGGCGCTGGAGGCGGAGCTGGCGGGCGGCAAGTCGTTCGAGGAGGCGCTGTCGCGGCTGATCGCCGAAGAGGTGCGCCGCGTGAAGCGCATCGTCTTCAACGGCGACGGCTACAGCCAGGAGTGGCAGGACGAGGCCGCGCGCCGCGGGCTGCTGAACCTGCGCACCACGCTGGACGCCTTCGAGACGCTTCCGTCGGACAAGAACAAGGGGCTGTTCGAAAAGTACGGCGTGCTCACGCCCCGCGAGCTGGAGAGCCGGCACGAGATCGCGCTGGACCAGTACTTCAAGACGGTGAACATCGAGGGCGAGACCACGGCCGACATGGCGGGGACCATGATCATGCCCGCCGCGGTGCGCTACCTGAACGACCTGGTGGCGGCGGCGGACCGCACCCGCAGCCTGGGTGTGGAGGCGCGCGGCCTTACCCGCACCGTGCAGATCGTAAACGAGCTGGTGGACGAGCTGCGCGACGCCCTGGACGCGCTGGTGACGCAGAACGCCGAGCTGGGCGGCGAGCACGTGCACAGCAAGGCCTACCACGTGCGCGACAACGTGATCCCCGCCATGCTGCGCGTGCGGGGCGCCGCGGACCGCCTGGAAAAGGTGGTCCCCGACGACTACTGGCCGCTCCCCACCTACCGCGACATGCTGTTCGTGAAGTAACGCGGATCGGGTCCGGTGGATGGGAGAGGGCCGCTCGCGTGGCGGCCCTCTCGGAGCGTGTTCAAGCTTCCATCCACCGGGAAGCAGGTGATGTCATCCTGCGCGGCGGCTCCCCCAGGATGACGCCCTGCCGGGGAGCGACTTCCGGCTCATCGTCGATTCAGTTGCACGCCCCCGCGCCGCCGTCATTTCGAAGGAGGCGCCCGCGCGATCACTGCCCGTGCAGGATTTCCGTGGCGCCGACTGAGAAATCTACTCTCCGGTACGGGTGGCCGGCCTGCGTGCTGGCTCCCGGCCCTGCAGGTTCTTCGCCCCGCACGCACCCATGTGCGGCGTACGGACCGGGCGGGTCCGCGACCGGACGCGAGCCAGGAGCATGGGTGAGCAGATCCCGCGGTCGGCGCTGAAGATCCTGCACCGGCGCAGATCCATCGGGCGCCTCCCTCGGAATGACAATGCGCCGAGTGTGGGCCACGGACCACGGCGTGTTGCAACGAAATCCGCGATGAACCAAAGAGAGTACGCAGAGGAAAACCGGTTTCCTCTGCGCACTCTCCGTCCGACTCTTCGTACTCTGCGTCGAAATACCGCTCAGGTCTGCGGCTCGCGGACCTCGACGTCTACGTGGAACCAGTCCTTGAGCTCCTTCACCAGGTCCGGGCCGGCGTATCGCAGCACGCCGCGGTGCCACCACGCGTCCTCCTCCGGGCCCACCTGCACGCCGGGCTGCAGCAGCGAGCGAAAGCGCTCGTCGATCTCCGCCACCTGCTCCGGGAACCCGGGATCGTCGGCCTCGGCGTCGTCGAGCGCGGCCTGAATGCGGTCGCGGATGGAGAGGTCGTTGTGGTATTCGTACACGTTCCACGCGTAGCCCGCCTCGCACTCGCGCACGAAGTCGCGCCACTCGTCCAGCAGTACCTCGGCTTTCTGGTGCAGAACTTCTTCTTGCGTGTTCATGGCCGGTCTTCGGCTGAGGCTCGCGCGCCCGCCGTACGGGGGCGGGCGTCGTGGCAATCAACATAACACGCTCGCACGTTGAGTGCCGCCCCCCGGCGGCCATCCGTGCGTTGCCGACGGCCTTCGCCGGTGCCATCTTGGCTTCGCGGAGCAGACCGGTGGTCCTTCCAGCTTCCCCACGGGTTCTGGGGCAGGTGGGCGAGGTTCACGCGCGCGGAGGGGGCGCTCGCGGGATGCCGGAATCGCGGCACAGTGCACGTATCGACGGAAGGAGCGGAGCGATGGCGGAGGGGCTTCTGCCGGTGGGGAGCGAGGCGCCGGTGTTCGCGGCGAACACCACGGACGGCGAGCGGGTGTTCCTGCCGGACTTTCGCGGCAAGCAGGCCGTGCTGCTGATGTTCTATCCCCAGGACGACACGCCGGGGTGCACCAGGCAGATGTGCCTGGCGCGCGACGAGGGCGAGCTGTACCGGGCGGCCGGTGTGGCGCGCTTCGGGGTGAACCCGGGGAGCCTGGACAGCCACGTGGAGTTTCGCGACAAGTACGCGCTGGACTTTCCGCTCATCGTGGACCAGGACGCGGAGATCGCCTCCGCGTACGGCGTGCTGGGCGCGGAGTACGTGAACCGCGCCACGTACCTCATCGACCGCGACGGCCGCATCGCCTACGCGCAGCCGGGGACGCACGGCGCCGGCGAGGTGCTGGGGGCGCTCCGTGGCTGAGGCGCGCGGCTCCGGCGAGGTCACCGTCCGCTCGTTCACCGGCGGCGCCTTCGCGGAGAACACCTACCTGGTCGCCTGCGCGCGCACCGGCGAGGGGATCCTCGTCGATCCCGGCGCCGCGGCGGAGGACGCCATCC
>DATABT010000527.1:0-13765 GCA_036259455.1 Longimicrobium sp.
GGAATCCGGACGAGGTCCGTCGAGCGAGGCGTGGCACCTGCCCGGGCGAGTAGATTTCTCAGTCGGCGCCACAGGTTCCTGCACCGGCAGCGATCACGCGGCGCCTCCTTCGAAATGACAGCCGCGGCGCGAGCGACTTTCATCCCACAGGGCACGCGCAGCGCCGAATGGCTCAGGAAATTGCGTCGTCCGATTCAGGGCAGCGCTTACAACTGGTCCACCGTGTAGCCGCGCTGGCGCAGCATCTCGACCACGCTGTGCTCGCCGACCAGGTGCGCGGCGCCCACCACCACCAGCACGTCGTCGGAGCCGCGCAGCATCTGCTCGATCTGCGGCACCCAGGCGGCGTTGCGGTCCGTCAGCAGGCGCGCGTACAGGGCCGGCGACTCGTCCATCGATTCGTTCATGATGGCGTCGATGGCCTCTGCGTCGCCCGCTCGCCACGCGGCCACCAGGCGCCGCATCTCCTCGTTCAGGCGCGGCATGTCCTCCATCACGGAGCGCAGAAAGCTCACCTGCTCCTCGGCGGACATGTTGTCGAACAGCCCCATCTGAAAGTCCACGGACTCGAAGCCGCCCACCGGCTTGCCGTCGCGCTTGGCGCGCCCGGAAAAGTGCATGTCCACGCCGTGTTCGGGCGTGAGCCCGACCTTCTGCCACTCCACCGTCTGAAAGAGCAGCGCCACCAGCCAGGGCTCCATGCGGTCCAGCACCGGCATCGTCAGCCCCAGCGGCGCCAGCGCGGGCGCGGCCGCCTCTACCTGCGCGTACAGGTCCGCGGGAAGCTCGCTGCGCAGCGTCTTGCCTTCCTGGTACATGCCGCGCATGGCCATCTCGTTCTGGCGCGCCATCAGGCTGTCCAGGCTGGTTTCGAAGTACACCTGCTCGGCGTCGGCATACGCGTTCTGCACGGGCTGCGGCAGGGGGTAGGCGTCCGCGCTCATCAGGTGCACGGAGCCCAGCATGTACACCGTCGCACCGCTGGCGCCTTCCACGCGGTACAGGATGCTGCGGGCCTGCTGCGCCTGCGCGCCGTTCGCGCTGGCGAGGGTGCCGGCCGCGAGCAGCGCCGCGGCGGCGATCCGGTTGAAACGCTTCATCGGCACTTCAGTCCTGCTGGGGGAGTCGGGATCGATTGCGCGGCGGCAGGTACGGCGGCCGGCGCGGCGGTTCTGGCGGATGATGATCGCGCGGAGCAAAGTTGGTGAAAACTTGGCGGATGCGCCAGCAGGGGCCCCTTTCCCGGCCCCTCCGCCGTTCGTTCCTCGCGGAGAGGGGGAGAACGGCGGCAGAGCGCGTCGCGAAAACGTCGCAATCAGCGACGTCATCCTGAGGGCGGCGCCGCTCCGTCGAGCGGGCGTGGCACCTGCCCAGACGAGTAGATTTCTCCCTTGGCACCACAGATCCGTGCACCGGCAGTGATCACGCGGGCGCCTCCTTCGAAATGACAGCCGCGGCGCGAGCGACTTTCCTCAGGGTGCGCGTAGCGCCGGATGAATCGGGATGACGCCCGTCGCGGGAGGGCGGGAGGTGTGGCCGCTCAGGCGGAGGCCGCGTCGCCGCAGAAGTCGATGGCGGCGCGGGCGAGCACCTCCGCGGTCTGGCGGACGGATTCGAGGTCCACCCACTCCACGGCGGCGTGCGCGCCCTCACCCAGCGGACCAAAGACGATGGTGTCGATGCCCGCTGCGCCCAGCAGCGAGGTGTCCATCCAGTACGCCGCACCGTGCCGCTCCGGGGCGCGCCCCAGCACCCCCTCCGCCGCGCGCCCGACGACCTCCGCGATCCGCGAGTCCGGCCGCGCCTCCCACGCCGGCCGGGTGAGGACCGGACGCACGGTGGCGCGAAAGGTGGGGTCCTCCGCCGACAGCCCGTCCACGATCTCCTGAATTTGCGCCACGACGGAATTCTCCGTCTCCCCCGGGATCGTCCGCCGCTCGACCTGCAGGCGGCAGCCGGCGGCGTAGGTGCTCCATCCCGTACCACCCTGCAGCGTGGCCGCGTGCAGCGAGGGCGGGCCCACGACCGGGTGCGGCTCCGCGTGCAGCAGGGCAGCGCACAGCTCTTCCAGTCCGCCCAGCACGCGCCCCATCCGCAGGTTGGCGTCGATGCCGTCCCGCCAGCGGCTGCCGTGCGCGGCGCGCCCCTGCGTCTCCACCTCGATCCAGCAGAAGCCCTTGTGCGCAATCATCATCGCCAGCTCCGTGGGCTCGGTGACGATGGCGGCGTCGGCGGTGTGGTGGCGCAGCACGTCCATCATCCCCAGGCTGGCCTCTTCCTCGTCCGCCACCGAGGCGATCAGCAGATCGCCGGCCAGGCGCGTTCCGCTTTCCGCCAGCGCGCGGACGGCGGCCAGGCACGCCGCCAGCCCGCACTTCATGTCGTACGCGCCGCGGCCGTACATTCGTCCGTCGCGCACCTCGGCGGCCCAGGGGTCCGGCATCCCCTCGATCCCCACCGTGTCGTGGTGCGCGTACAGCATCAGCGAGCGCCCGCCGCCCGTCCCGCGCAGCCGCCCGACCACGCTGGCGCGTCCGGGCTGCGGCTCGTGCACCTGCGTCTCCATGCCCAGGCCTTCCATCGCGTTACGCACGTACGCCGCCACCGCGCGCTCATCCGTGGTGCCGCCGCTGAAGGCGGGGTTGATGGAGTTTGTGCGCACCAGCTCGCCCAGCGTGCGGACCATCGCGTCGAAATCCACCTGCATGGACGTTTCTCCGTTGGCGTGAAACGCGAGAGCGGGAGAGGCGCCGTGCCCCTCCCGCTCCGCAATCTACCCCATCCGCGGGCCGCGCGTCAGAAGCCGGGGTCCCGTCAACCCGAGCTCGACTTCCTGACGGAGACCCCGCGCTGGCCGGATTGGCGGCATGGAGCCAGCCCCGGGATTGTGCCGGCGAGATCCTTACGGTCGCGCGCAAGCGATCGCGCTGGTTCGGTTCCTTGCGCGGGCGCTCCCTGAACAGAAAGGATCGGGCGAGGTCCGTGGAGCGGGGCGCGGCACCTGCCCGGGTGAGTAGATTGCTCAGCCGGCGCCACGGGTTCGTCCGCCGGCAGAGATCACGCGGGCGCCTCCTTCGAAATGACAGCGTCTCGGCACGAGCGACTTGCATCCGGCAGGGTGCGCGCGGCGCCGGATGATTCAGGCAGTCGTCGTCTCTACCGGTTCAGAAGCTGTAGACGAAGTTGACCAGCGGCAGGCAGCAGGCGTTGTCGCCATCGCCGAACCCGGCGCCCAGGCCGAAGTCCGCGCTGAGCCGCTCGCCGAAGAACCGCACCCCGCCGGAGATCAGCGCACCGCTTTCCCCGGGAACGAAGTAGTTCTCCGTGAGGAACTTGGTGCGGCGGGTAAGCCGCGCCTCGCCGCCGATCATGAACGCCGGCTGGTCGCCCACCTCGCTGTCTTCGCCGCTGGCGATGAACGGCACCGTCGCGCCCACCGTGAGCGCCCGGTCAGGGGTGCCCAGGGTGCCCACGCCGTACAGCAGCCCCGCGCTGCCGTTCAGCTCGCGCGTGGCGAACAGCGCCAGCACCCCCACCGCCGCGCTGGCCGCAGGCGTGCGCAGCACCTCGTACTTGGGCGCGAAGTAAAAGATCTCGCCGATGATCTCCGGAAACACCGGCGTTCCCCCGGAGATGGTGAACCGATCGGTGACGCCGTAGCTCACGAAGGGAAAGAAGAGCTCGTACACGCCGAAGTAGCCCTCGCCCCGGGGAATGGCCCGCGCCGTGGGGCCAAAGAACAGCCGCGTGGCGTGCGGGTCCTCGCCCCATACCCGGCCGTCCACCACCCGGCCGCGCAGGGGACGGATGGAAACCACCTGGCTGCGCCGCAGGCGCACCGTGGCGCCGGCCTGCGTCTCCAGCGTCAGCTCCTCGGCCGTCTGCTCCATAACGCGGCCGTAGAGCACGGAGCCGTCGGAAAGGCGCACCTCGTACACCGTGTCCGCGGAAACGGTGACGGTATCGGCCACCTGCGCGGCGGCCGCGCGCGGCAGGGCAAACGCCAGGGCGAGGGGAAGCAGGGCCAGCAGCAGCGGGCGAAGTCGCAGGGTCATTCGTGGCTCGTGGAAGGGGGACCGGCGAGGGAACGCGGCGGGACATCGCGGCGGGAACGCCGACAGTCTACCGCCACCGCCGCGCCGAAGCAAATGTTTTGACCGCGGGCGGATTTCGTACGGAGCACCGCGTGGTTAGATTGGTGCCGCAGCACGCAACCGAGCCATCGACAAGCAGATGCAGAACATGCAGCGCAGGCGCACCGTCACCGTGAACGTGGGCGGCGTTCCCGTGGGGAGCGCGCACCCGGTGGTGGTGCAGTCCATGACCAACACCGACACGGCGGACGTGGAGGGCACCGTCCGCCAGGTGGCCGCCCTGTGGCGCGCCGGCAGCCAGATCGTGCGCGTCACGGTGAACAACGACGAGGCCGCGCGGGCCGTGCCGTACATCGTGGAGTTCCTGCGCGCCCGCGGCGTGGAGGTGCCCGTCGTGGGCGACTTTCACTACAACGGCCACCTGCTCCTGGCGAAGTATCCCGACACGGCGCGGGCGCTCGCCAAGTACCGCATCAACCCCGGCAACGTGGGCGCAAAGCGGCACGACGAGAACTTTCGCGCCATCGTGGACCGCGCCATCGAATTCGGCAAGCCGGTGCGCATCGGGGTGAACTGGGGGTCGCTGGACCAGGCGCTGCTCACGGAGATGATGGACGCCAACGCGGCGCTGCCGGAGCACGAGCGGCAGGACGCCAGGGAGGTGATGATGAACGCGATGGTGGAGAGCGCCATGCGCTCCGCCGCCTTCGCCGAGCGGTGCGGGCTGCCGCACGACCACATCATCCTCAGCGCCAAGGTCAGCGGGGTGCAGAACCTGGTGCGCGTCTACCGCAAGCTGGCGCCGCTCAGCGACTATCCGCTGCACCTGGGGCTCACCGAGGCGGGGATGGGGACCAAGGGGATCGTGGCGTCCACGGCCGGGCTCAGCATCCTGCTGCAGGAGGGCATCGGCGACACCATCCGCGTGTCGCTGACCCCCAAGCCGGGCGGCGACCGCACGGAAGAGGTGCACGTGGCGCAGCAGATCCTGCAGTCGCTGGAGATCCGCTCCTTTTCGCCGCAGGTCACCAGCTGTCCCGGCTGCGGGCGGACCACGTCCACCTACTTTCAGCAGCTGGCGGAGAGCATCCAGGGCTACCTGCGCGACCAGATGCCGGTCTGGCGAGAGACGCACCCGGGCGTAGAGGAGATGAAGGTGGCGGTGATGGGGTGCGTGGTGAACGGCCCGGGCGAGAGCAAGCACGCCAACCTGGGCATCAGCCTGCCCGGCACCTTCGAGGAGCCCAAGGCGCCGGTGTACGTGGATGGCGAGCACTTCACCACCCTGCGCGGCGACCACATCGCCGACGAGTTCAAGCGCATCCTGGACGACTACGTGGAGTCGCACTACCCCGCGCGTCCCGCCGTCGCGGAGCCGGTAGGAGTCTGAGCTCGCCGCGCACGACGCGATGATTGAATTGCCCGCCCTCGGATGCTCCATCCCGGTGCGCGAAATCTATCGCCGGACCCGCTTTGATCCGGACGCTGCCCTGAACGATCAGGCGTGATGCCGGGATCCGTGCCGCACCGGCCTCGCGTACCGGCTCACGAGCCCTCGTAGCCTGCGGTCTCCATCTCCCCCGACCGCCTTCCCCCACCACGGAGTGGGCAGCCATGCCCGAATCCCTCTCCCACGAGGACCTGCTCGCCCTTCTGGAAGCCAACCGCACGCTTGCGCAGGAGGTGAACCTGCGCGAGCTGGTGGTGAGCGTGCTGGAGACGGCGACCCGGCTCACCGACTCCACGGGAAGCAGCGTCATCCTGTACTCGCCGGAAAAGCGGAAGCTCTATTTTGCGCACGCCACGGGGCCGGACGCGGAGACGCTGCTCACGCGGTGGGGGCTGGAGAGCGAGCACGTGGTCCCCATGGAGAAGAGCAAGGCGGGGCACGCGTACCGGACCGGCGAAACGCTGGTGGACAATGCGGTGGAGACGGACCCGGACCACTTCAAGGGCGTGGACCGCGACACCCGCCGCGCCACCCAGTCCATGGTGACCGCGCCGCTGGAGGTGGCGGGGGCGCGCATTGGCGCCGTGCAGATCGTGAACAAGCGCATCGGCCGGTACGACGAGCGCGACGTGCGCGTGCTGCAGCACGTGGCGGCGCAGGCGGCCATCGCCATCCGCAACGCGCGCCTCTTCGACACCCTGCTGGCCCACATGGGAATGTACGGCACGCTCGACGAGCACACGGGCCCCGTGGAGCTGCTGGAGGAGATGTCCGCGCCGGCGCGCAACGAGACCATGTCGGTGCTGTTCGCGGACATGCGCGGGTTCACGCAGTTGTGCCACCTCATCCAGCGCCCGGAGCAGACGCAGCAGCTGCTGAACGAGTTCCTTACGCTGCTGGCGAACGCCGTCCTCGCCCAGGACGGGCTGGTGAACAAGTTCCTGGGGGACGGCGTGCTCGCGCTGTTCCGGGGCGGCGCACACGCGGAACGCGCGGTGCGCTGCGCGGGGGAGATGGTGCGCGCGTTCCACCGCAAGCGCGACGAGTGGAACGCCCGGCACAACGTCTCCCTGGGCTTTCTGGACCTGGGGGTCGGCATCACCACCGACAGCGTGATCATCGGCCCCATGGGCACCGAGCGCGTGCGTGACTTTACGGCGGTGGGCACGCCGGTGAACCTGGCCGCCAACCTGATGAACCAGGCGCGCGGCGGGCGGCGCATCCTCACCGACAAGATGACGTTCCTAGCCGCCCGCCACCTGGTCGCGCGCTACACGGGCCCGGAATCATTCGAGCTGAAGAAGCCCGGCCAGACGGTCGGGCATCCTTACGAGCGCTACCTCATCGAGGCGCTCAAGGACGCGGGGGATGCCGCCTCGCAGCCGGGCGAGGCCCGATCCGCCGCGCGGGGCGGCGTCTTCATCAGCTACAGCCACCGCGACAAGGCGTGGCTGGAACGCCTGCGGGTGCACCTGCAGCCGTACATCCGCGGCGGCACGGTGGCCTCCTGGGACGACACGATGATCCACGCCGGGCAGCCGTGGCGGGGCGAGATCGAGCGGGCGCTGGCCGCCGCCCGGGTGGCGCTGCTCCTGGTGAGCCCGGACTTTCTGCACTCGGAGTTCATCGCCCGCGAGGAGCTTCCTCCGCTGCTGGAGCGGGCGGCGGCGCGCGGGCTCACCATCCTGTGGGTGCCCGTTAGCGCGAGTTCCTACGACGAGACGCCCATCGGCCAGTACCAGGCCGCGCTGGACCCCGCCCGGCCGCTGAAGACCCTGTCCGAAGCGGAGCAGGACGCGGCGCTCGTCCAGGTGTGCAAGCAGATCAAGCGCACGCTGGGCCAGAGCGGCGGATGAGCGGCGCACGGCCCGAAGAGACACCGGCGCGGACCTGGCGCAATACAAGCGTTGTCCGCGGGCAGAACGCTGCCCGCGGCTTCGTGGTCCGGCGGATGCGGCGAGCGCAACGCCCCGCTTTCGTTGGAGTTGGCGATTGCCTATCGTGAAGGGCAGGGCGCTGCTCACTCCGTGCACGCCGCTGGCGCATTCGTAGCGCCCAACCTGAAGCCACTTGCGCGTTTACGCGAGCTTCCCCTAGACTCGGACCCGCACCCGGGCCCGAGAGGAGCGAATGGCCACGGCAGCCCTGAACCGCTACACCCCGGAAGAGTACCTCGCGCTCGAGCGCCACGCCGAGTTCAAGAGCGAGTACCTGAACGGCTGCATCGTCGCGATGACGGGCGGCAGCCCCGAGCACGCCGACGTCGTGCTGAACATCGGCAGCGAGCTGCGCAGCCGGCTGCGGCCCCGCGGCTGCCGCGTGTTCGTCAACGACGTGCGCGTCAAGATCGCCGCCGTTTCCGGGTACGTGTATCCCGATGTAAGCGCGGTGTGCGGTGAGGCGCTGTTCGAGCCCTCCCGGCCCCGGATGCTCCTCAATCCCAACCTCGTCATCGAGGTCCTCTCCGACACGACGGAGAACTACGACCGCGGCGAGAAGTTCGCCGCATACCGTGCCCTCGATTCGCTGCTGGAGTACGTGCTGGTGGACTCGCGGCGCGTGAGCGTGGAGCGGTACGTGAGGCAGGGCGCGTTCTGGGTCTATTCCGCCGAAACCAGCCTGGACGCCAGCCTCGAACTGTCGTCCGTCGGCTGCTCGCTGTCTCTGCGCGAGATGTACGCGGACGTCGAGTTCCAACAAGCTGGAGACGAGGATGGCTGACGCGCAGGCGTCATTCCGCCACACTCATCCCGCCGTAGAACCTGCCGCGGGAAAGGGTTCCACGACGAACTCGCTGGACGGGGTGAGGGTGACGGCGTAGATCTCGTCGAAGCCTTCTTCCATCCGCGGCTCCTCCAGCTTCTTGTACGTGCCCAGGATGCCGGGGATGGGGACGGCGGCCCTGCCCTGGCGCAGCTTGTTGCGCGCGATGGCCGCGCGCGTCTCCGTCCGGAAGTAGTAGCACACCACGCGGTACCCCGCCGTCTTAGCCGGCGCGACGTACCGCGCCCGCTCCTCCGCCAGCACGTTGGTGTTGTCCACCACGAACGGCTGGCGGGCCTCCACGCACGCCCGCAGCAGCAGCGCCTCGCGGCTGCGCGTCCTGAGCAGGTCGCGGCTGATGCGCACGTGCGTATCGAAAAAGCGCTGCTTGTAGAACGTCGACTTTCCCGACGCCTGGATCCCCACCAGGATCACCGCCTCCATCATCCCTCCCTCAGGTCATGGCCACGGCCGTCACGGAGCAAGGAAGGGGCGCGATGCCCCGCCGTCAACGCCGGAGATCTCCGGGCGAGGTCGGTCGAGCGGGGCGCGGCACCAGCACGGGTGAGCAGACTTCTCGGTCGGCGCCACGGTTCCTGCACGGGCAGCGATCACGCGGGCGCCTTCTTCGAAATGACAGCCGCAGCGCGGGCGAGTTTCATCCGCCAGCGTGCGCGTGGCGCCGAATCACCGAGGATGCGTCGCTGCTTCTCCTGCCTGTCTCGCGGTGGCCGGCACGCGGAGGATCGGGTACTCGCGCGCGCTCTGGATCCACCGGTCCAGCAGGTTCCACGCGGCGAATCCGTCGTCCGAGCGCGGCTCCAGCAGGGTGAACGCCAGGCGCGCCAGGGGCTGGTCCATCCGCACGGCCAGCATTCTGCCCGTCGTCTGCGGCGTCCCGGGCTCCCAGCGGCCAAAGACGCGGCGCTCGCGGTGGCCCTGGAAGGGGCGCGGCGCCACGGAGGTGGAATCGATCCGGAACACCTCCACCCGCGCCGGCACGCTGTCTACCGCCTCCAGACGGATCCCGTGCATCCGCAGCCGGTCGGCCACGCTGTCCATCCCCGCCGGCAGCAGGTACATGGCGGGCACCCGCTCCGTGTCCGCCGCGTCGAACGCCTGCCACTCGGGCATCCGCTCCACGCGCACCGAGTCCACGCGGCGCAGCATCATGTGGCCGGTGACGGGGTTGGCCTCCTCGCGCACGGCGCCCATCAGGATGTCCACCGGCCCCTCGCGCCGCGGCCGCGCGGTGACGGCCAGCGGACGGCCGCGCAGGTCCTCGCGCTCCGCGGCCTCCGTGGCGCGGCGGATGTCGGTGGCGTGCGTGCGCGCCCACTCCAGCGAGCGGTCCACGAAGTCCCGCGTCACCCGCACCCGCTCCTCGAAGGTGAGGTACGAGTACGCCTCGCTCAGCAGGCCGAAGCGGTTGCGCAGCCCGGCGTAGTTGGTGCCGAAGCGCGGCCGGTGGTCGAACGTGTACCATCCCCGCTCCACGTCCGTGTTCCCGTCCTCCGCCGACGGCACGTTTCCGTAGTAGTACAGCAGCCATCCCTTTTCCCGCCGCGCCGCTTCCGTCATCTGCGGCAGCCACTCGCGGCGGAGGATGCGGTCGATCTCCGGCGGCGTGTTGGGGTGCAGCGGCGGCGCGTACGTCAGGTGATATCCGTGGTGCGTGCCGTTGGTGGTGTGCAGGTCGATGACGACGTGCGGATCGTACTCCGTGAGCATCCGCGCCAGCCCGCGTGCCTCGGGCGACTCCAGCTTGGTGTGGTCCCGGTTCAGGTCCAGCCCCTGCGCGTTGGGCCGAACCCCCATCCCCGTGATTGGCCCGTGCTGCCGCGGCCGGTTCCGGGGGTCGATGCGCTCGTTGCCGTCCGCGTTGTAGATGGGCGCGACCAGCAGCACCAGCGAATCGAACATGGCGTCGTACGCCCCGCCGGCGACGTCGCCCAGCAGAATCTGCAGCGCCTCCTTCCCCTCCACCTCGCCCGCGTGGATGTTGCCCTGCAGGTAGACGACCGTCTTGCCGCTCGCGCGCACGGCCGCCGGCGACGCGTCCGGCACGCGGCCCACCACGGCGAGCGGCAGCTCCCGCCCCTCGTTGGTGGTGGCGAAGGTGGTCAGGTGAATGACCGGCGTAAGCGCGTCCGCGCGGCGCACGAACGCCACCACGTCGTCGTAGCGGCTGGTTTCGCGAAAGCCGGTGGCCTCGGCGCGGGTGGTGAGCGTGTCCGCGATCGACGGCGAGGGGTACAGCGCCGGATCGGGCTCGCGGCCGCCGCCCGCCGCGCACCCGGCGAGGGTGATGAAGGCGAGGGGGATGAGGATCGGAGTTCTGCGGATCATTCGCGCGGGCGTGTTTCGGTGGATGATCAGGATCGCGAACAACCTATGTCCCGGCACGTAGCCCCGCATCTCCCATGGAGCGGACGAGGTTGATGGATCGGTCGATCCAGGATGTTGGAGGGAGATCGGGCACACGCCGGGCGAATTCGGAAGAAAGGATCAGGACGCGCGGATGTGGATGGGTGGATAACGTTGATCGACCGGATCGTCATCCATCAACCGATCTCTCCAGATGCACTCGACCATCGATCCCGCGATCCTGTACTGGGGCACGCCCGTGGTGCTGGTGAGCTCCGAGAACCCGGACGGGTCGCCGAACCTGGCGCCGATGTCGTCCGCGTGGTGGCTGGGGCGCAGCTGCATGCTGGGCTTCGGCGCGCGTTCGCACACGCCCGCGAACATCCTGCGCACCGGCGAGTGCGTGCTCAACCTGCCGTCCGTGCGCGAGGTGGCCGCGGTGGACCGGCTGGCGCGCACCACCGGTTCGGACCCCGTGCCGCCGCACAAGCAGGCGATGGGCTACCGCCACGAGCGCGACAAGTTCGGCGCGGCGGGGCTCACCGCGCTGGACTCCGGCCTCGTGCGCCCGCCTCGCGTGGCGGAGTGCCCCGTGCACCTTGAGGCGGTGCTGGAGGCCGTGCACCCGCTCGCCGTGCGCGACGACCAGCGGCGCGGCGGACTGGTCGCGCTGGAGGTGCGCATCGTCCGCGTGCACGTGGAAGATGCGCTGCGCCTGCCCGGGCACACCGACCGCATCGACCCCGCGCGCTGGCGTCCGCTGCTGATGAGCTTTCAGCGCTTCTTCGGGATGGGCGACGAGGTGCATCCCTCCCGCCTGGCCGAGATCCCCGAATCCGCCTACCGCCCCAGATCCGCACACCCACCGCGCCGCGTGGCCGCGCTGCGATGACCTGCCGCTGGGAGGGTGTTGAAGAATCTCTCCGGCACGATGCCTTCCTGAGTCATTCGGCGATGGGCGCACCCTGTGGGATGAAAGCCGCTCGCGCCGCCGCTGTCATTTCGAAGGAGGCGCCCGCGTGAACGCTGCCGGTGCACGGACCTGTGGCGCCGACTGAGAAATCTACTCGCCCGGGCAGGTGCGATGCTCCGCTCGATGGACCTCGCCCGATCCCTTTCTATTCAGCGTGCCCCGCGCCCTCTTGCCGTGCCGCCTCCCGAACCGTAGATCAACCGAAGCAACTAACGTACTCACGCACTTTCGCACTCGTGTCCGACCTCCACCTCGACCCGGCCGCCGCCCGCGCGCTGATGCTCGCCGCCCAGGGGCTGGACCGGCGGCCGCGCCGGCGTGCGCGCAAGCCGGACGTGCTGGCCGCCATCCGCCGCATGGGCGCGCTGCAGATCGACACCATCAGCGTCGTGGCGCGCAGCCCGTACCTGGTGCTGTGGACGCGCCTGGGCAACTACGACCCGCGCTGGCTCGACGAGCTGCTCGCGGCGGGAAAGCTCTTCGAGTACTGGTCGCACGAGGCGTGCTTTCTCCCCATCGAAGACTACCCGCTCTACCGCCACCGCATGCTGGACCACGCGTGGGCCGGCTGGCGCTACGCGCACAAGTGGATGGCCGCGCACCGCGACGACGCCGCGCGCCTGCTGCAGTTCGTGCGCGACAAGGGCCCGGTGCGCTCCACGGACTTCGAGCGGGCGGAGACGCGCGGCGGCTGGTGGAGCTGGAAGCCGGAAAAGCGGATGCTGGAGAGCCTGTTCACCGCCGGCGAGCTGATGATCGCGCGGCGCGAGGGCTTTCAGCGCATCTACGACCTGCGCGAGCGCGTGCTGCCCTCGTGGGATGATTCCCGGCTGCCGTCCACGGACGAGGTGCGGCGCGCGCTGGTGCTCAAGGCCGTCCGCGCGATGGGGATCGCGAAGGCAAAGTGGGTGGCGGACTACTTCCGCATGGACAAGACGTCGACGAAGCTGCTCCCGGAGAAGCTGGCGGATGCGGGGGACCTGCTGCGCGCGTCGGTGGAGGGATGGAAGGAGCCCGCGTACGTGCACCCGGACCACGCGAACACGGCGCGTGCGGTCCTCGCGGGCCGGGGCAAGCCCGTTCTGACGACGCTTCTATCGCCCTTCGATCCGCTGATCTGGGACCGGGGACGCGCCAGCGAGATGTTCGGCTTCGAGTACCGGATCGAGGTCTACACGCCGGCGCCCAAACGCGTGTACGGCTACTACGTGCTGCCGATCCTGCACCGCGGCAGGCTGGTCGGGCGGCTGGATCCCAAGGCGCACCGCAAGGAGGGCGTGTTCGAGGTGCGCAGGATCCACTTCGAGCCCGGCGTGCGCCTCACCGACCGCCTGATCGGCGAGGTGGCGGCGGCGGTGCGGGACTGCGCGCGCTGGCACGGCACCCCCCGCGTGGAGTTTCGCGCCTCCGACCCCGCGCCCGCCGCGGCCCGCCTGCAATCCGCCCTCGCCCCCGCCGACGCGCCCCGCTAAAAGATCGGGATTTCACACGGAGAACCGGAGCATCGGAGAAACCGCATCTGATTCCGCAGCGCTCCGTTGCTCCGTGTGAGCATTCTTTTCTGGTTCATCGCGGATTTAGCTGGAGCGCGCAGCCGAAAGCTCGCCCGGGCGCCGCGAACCGTCATTCTGAGGGAGGCGCGCGTGCGATCTCCGCCGGTGCAGGATCTCCAGCGCCGACCGAGGAATCCACCCGTCCACGCCTGTGCTCCACCCGCCTTCGCGGACGCGCTCGCCCGGGGGGGGCCGTGCACGCGGCGGAACGGTGCGGGCGGGTTCCTGCATCTTCGCGACCCACCAGGGCGGGCGACTAGATTCCTCGGTCGGCGCACACACAACCAGCACGCATCAGGATCGCGCGGCGCCTCCCTCGGAATGACAGATCGTCTCGTCTGCAACGAAATCGACGAAGAACCTCTTTTTCGGGCTCTTCGTCGATTTCGTTGCAGGTAAGCAGGGCCACGCCGAGCTGTCATTTCGAAGGAGGCGCCCGCTCTGGACTCAGCCCGTGCAGGAGGCCCATGGCGCCGACTGAGAAATCTACTCACCTGTGCAGGTGATCGGTCCCCGGCCCGGTGCCTCGCCCCCAGTCTGTGCGGCGCATCCGGGGGCGGAGAGC
>DATABT010000528.1:0-1593 GCA_036259455.1 Longimicrobium sp.
ACTGCAGTCGATCGTTCACAGTATGCAGTGGTTCTGGCATGGCACACCTTTTGGGGGGGGTGCAACACATGCGCGTGATCCAGATGAAACTGTCAACCATCCTGCCGGGCTGATCTGTCAACAATCTACCCGGGCTGAACCATCGCGTTGCCACGCCCCACTACACCCCCCGGGCTAAAGCCCGGGGCTAGAGATTCCATAAGCCCCGCCCTCTGCGCGCTGCGCTTGCCCGGCGGGGCTTCACCCGCTCGCGTTCGCGTAGGTCACCTGACCCATTGCGGATCGTCATCAAACTTTTCGCAATTATTCGCTGGGACACGTGTTCCTCTCCTGTCCCTTTTCCGCCCCATTCCACCACCTGATCACCGCCCTGCACCTGCACGTGCAAAGGTAGCTTAAGCTTTTGTAGTAGATATATTTACATGCTCTTTGTCCGCTGATCCGGCTTTGCGGTCCGCAAGCTGCCCATGGGGTGCGTGCCGGGCGGCGATGGCCGCTCGAAACGAACGGAATCAGGGAAGCGGGCGAACCGCCTCCTCAACCTGGATAAAGGACATCGACCATGTCGAGCAAACTCGCCTCTCCGCAGATGGTCCTCAACAGCCGGATGCTCTACACCAGCTGGGTTCCGGAGGACCCGCAGGCGGCGGCGCGCCTGCTTCCCCCGGCGCTCAAGCCGGCGGCGAACAACGCCATCTACATGAACCAGTACGTCGTCGACTCGGCCGGGCAGACCACCGGCTTCGGCGCGTACTCGCTCACCTACCTGGGGCTGGACGTGGCTGGCCACCCCGCGCCGGACGGCGTTACGCCCGGCCGCTTCTTCACCCACTACTTCAACTCGTCCGAGGTCGTCCGCCAGTACGCCCGCGAGCGCGGCGTGCCGGCCACCCCCGGCAGCACCACGCTGGAGGTCTCCGGCGGCATCGTGACGGCGACGACCTACATCGACGGCCGCCCCGTCATCCGCAGCCGCGCCGAGGTGGGCGACACCGCCGACATCACGCTGGCGGGCCACCTTCGCTACATCACCCGGGTCAAGGACCGCCTGGTGAGCGGCAACTACCCGTACGTGGGCGAGCTGGTGAGCAGCTTCAACGTGCTTTCCATCGAGTTCCTGGATCCCGCGCACCCGGTGTACGCGCTGCGCCCCGCGTCGCCGCTGCAGATCGTGGCGGGGTCGTCGTTCTACGCGCCCAGGGACTCGTTCGTGTACCCCGGCGGCGAGTACGACATGGGCCCCGCCTCCGGCGTGGAGAAGCACGCCGAGGAGCTGGAGCTGGCGGCCCTCTGATGGCCAGCCGGCGCGCGGGGAACGGGGGGCGGGCCCGCACGGGCCCGTCCTTCGCCCCTTGTCCGGAACTCGGGACGTACGTTTCGCGTACGCCGGGGCGACCCGTGATTCGCGTCGCCCCCCGTACGCCGACCCGTGCCATGCAGGCTTCCACGTCCGCCCGGATCCTTCGCTCCACCGTGCTGGTGATCCTGCTCGGCGGATCGATCGCGGCGGCGGTGGCGTTCGGCGCGTGGCACCTGCTGCCGTACGAGGCGCTGGAGGCGGACACCTTCGCCGGGCGCTTCGCGATCTGGGAG
>DATABT010000529.1:0-4041 GCA_036259455.1 Longimicrobium sp.
GACCGGTGCCCGGAGGGTGTTGCTCTCGAGTGTGCTCATGCTCTTCCTCAACGAAAAAAAGGCCCGTGCGCATACGCCGCACGGGACCTTCCCGAGCGGTTTAGCACATTTGTAACGCGGAGCAATCGCTGCAACTCGCCGCGGCACCCTCGGCGGGTGCGAACGCAAGGATAACCGAAGCGCGCGGAGTGCGCAAGGGCGATCCTCCGCGCGCCAGTCAGGCGTCCGCTCGGCCTTCGTGGTCGCCGGTACGCGGCTTCCAGAATCGAGCGGCGTGCTCCTTTTGAATCATTGCACAGCGCTCGAACGCCTGTGCAGACACATCGCCGGCCCGCGCCGAGATTGCCCTGCGGATCTCGCGCACTTCCTCGGATCACGTCATCGGGCCGGGGCACCGATCGGATCACACACGCGGTCCTCCCTGGTCTGGCATGGCCGGTCAGGAGCCGGGAGGATGTGCGTTGCGCATCGCAGCGGACTGCCCACGGACGGGCGGATACACGAGGCGGTCTGCGTGGCGCTTCTGAAGCTCCATGTAATGATCCGCAAGCTTCCCTGGATCATTGTCGAAACGCGCGGAGATCCTGCGGCGGATCTCGCGTACCTCTTCGATCGCATCGTCGGCTGCCGTCCAGGGCGCATCATCGGGGTCCATCATCGGCTCCTCTTCAGCAGGTCCAGCGGCGTCACAATCTCCGGCGTCCGCAACCCCAGCCGCGTGTTGATCCGGCGGATGTGCACGACCTTGTTGGGATTCACAAGGTGCCGGTAGTTCCATTTTACAATGAAATCACATTGAAAGAATGATGCAAGCGCAAGATGCTGCGCGTCTCCACCTGGATTCGCTGGCATGAGCATGTGGTGGATCTAAGTTTCCGCCGCCGCCTTCACGTCGGGCGTCGTCGCGATCAGCGGCAGATTCCGCAGGAGTTCCAGCCTGAGCGGAACGAACTGGCTCGTGCCGGCGGAAAGCTTTTCTACCACTGTCTCACTCGTCACCAGCTCGTATCGTTCCATGGCGGACGCCCACCACTCACGCGTCCAGAGACGGCGCTCCACGATCGCCGCGTCGGGACGAAAGTCGTGGTAGAAGTTCGGAACCGTGGTTTCGACGTAGGCGATCGGTTTTGGCATGCGCGCGAAGGTATCAGCGCGCAAAAACGCAAGAACAGACCGCGCGTAAACACCGCCGGTCAGGCGGGACACCGGCAGCGCGGCTGGCGCAAACGGGACGCAGTCGTGGGAAAAAGCTCTCGTTTTTCGCCCTTCGCGGCGAGGCGGCTACTTTGGCCGCGTACCGCCGACCGCTTCGGATCGGCGGTTTGCCGTAAACCGAAGATCGCGGGTGCGGTGGGCGTCTGGTGCGATCGAAAGAGGCCACGCGGCAACCGACGACGGCCCGAAGGCGTCAGAGGCGTGCACCGCGACGCGTTTGACTGCGCATCGCATCCTCCCGTACCTGCTTCCACTTCGACACGACCATGCGAATCCTGAAATCCGCCGCATTCTTCGCCGCGCTCGCCCTCACGTTCGCCGCGCCCGCCGTCGTGGCGGCGCAGGAGGAGGCGCCGGCGCAGCTGCCGTCCGCCACGCTGCCGCCGGAGATCGAGCGGGTGCTGCGGGATTACGAGGCGGGGTGGCGGGCGGGGGACGAGGCGGCGCTGGCGGCGCTGTTCACGGAGGACGGCTTCATCCTGCAGAACGGGCGTCCGCCGGTGCGCGGGCGGGCCAGCATCCAGCAGGCGTACGCGAACTCCAGCGGTCCGCTGCGGCTGCGGGCGCTGGAATACGCGGCGGATGGTTCCGTCGGGTGGATCGTGGGGGCGTTCGGCTACGGCGAGGGCGATGCGGACATGGGCAAGTTCGTGCTGGCGCTGCGCCGCGGCGCGGACGGGCGATGGATGATCGCGGCGGACATCGACAACGGCAACCAGATGCCGCGGCGTCCCTCGCAGGCCGCGCCGCCGCCGTCTCCGCGCTGAGCGGCGGAAACCGGGTGCGGGCTTGCGAGACGGGGCCCCCGGGGATGGATTGATGCGCTTTCGCATCGACCGGAACCACGGCACGGGCTGAACGGATGGACGGGCAGCTGGTCTACGAGGTAATCGGGTACGCGGCGTCGGCGCTGGTGGCCGTGTCGCTGATGATGAGCAGCATTCTGCGGCTGCGGCTCATCAACCTGGCGGGCTCCGCCGCGTTCGCGCTGTACGGGGTGCTGATCCACGCGTACCCGGTGGCGGCGATGAACGGCTTCATCGTCCTCATCAACCTCTTCTACCTGTACCGGATGCTGCGCACGCGCGAGTACTTCCGGCTGCTCAGCGTGGAGCCGGACTCGCAGTACCTGCGGCAGTTCCTGAGCTTCTACGAGCGCGAGATCCGCCGCATTCTCCCCGACTTCCACTACACGCCTGCGGCGGACCACCTGGCCGTGTTCGTGCTGCGCGACATGGTGCCGGCGGGGCTGTTCATCGGGCGTCAGGAACGGGGGGGAACGCTGTGCGTAACGCTGGACTTCGTCATTCCCCAGTACCGCGACTTCAAGATCGGGCGGTACCTGTTCCAGGAGGAACGGGGCTTCTTCCGTTCCCGCGGGTTCCAGGAGATCGAGAGCGAGCCGGGGAACCGCAAACACGCCGCGTACCTGCGCCGGATGGGCTTCGCGCCTGGCGCGGCGGCGGGGGACCGGTACCGGCTTTCCGTCTGAGAGGCGCGCACCTTGCCAGCGCGGCGCACCGGAGTCCCTCTCAGGCGAATTCAATGACCACGGCAGAAGCGACCGCAGGCAGGACCGACCAGAACCCGCACCGCGAGTTCATCCGCCACACGGCCGACGTCCCCATCCAGGTGCGCACGGTGGAGGGCGAGGAGGCGGCGGGGCAGGGGCTGAACGTGAGCCACGGCGGGCTGGCGTTCATCTCCGCGCTGTGCCCGGCGCAGGGGACGACGATCGAGATCGCCATTCCGAACGTGGACCCGCCGTTCCAGGCGCATGCGCGGGTGGCGTGGTGCCGGCCGGAGGCGAGCGCCTTTCTGGTGGGCGTGGAGTTCCTGGACGCCAGCGACGCCTTTCGCGCGCGAATGGTGGAGCAGGTGTGCACCATCGAGCGCTACCGCCAGCAGGTGCGCGAGCGGGAGGGGCGCCAGCTGACCGCGCAGGAGGCCGCCACCGAGTGGATCGGCAAGTACGCGGGCCGCTTTCCCGTGGCGTCGCCCGCGCCGGACGGAGCGGAGGAGTGATGCGGCGCTACGGATGCATGGCCGCGGTGCTGCTGGCGGCCTGCGGCGGCGAGAAGGCGCCGGGGACGGTGGTGGGGGACGCGTTCATGGCGCAGAACATCGACCAGCAGATCAACCTGGCCGGCATGCCGGTGCACCTGCTGCGCACGGAAGAGACGCTGGATTCCACGCTGGCGCCGCTCTGCCCGCCGCGCGGCCCGGGGCAGGAGCCCGCGTGGGAGCGCGGATGGCAGGCGCGCAAGAACCTCCTGCGCCCGCTGGTGCTGCGCTCCACGGTGACGGACGCGCAGGCGCGGTTCGCCATGGACAGCGTGCCGCCGGGCGAGTACCTGGTGTGGGCGGACACGGTGCTGACCGAACGCCGCTGGACGTGGCTGTCGCCCATCCGCGTGCGGCCGGGCGACACGCTGCGCATCAACCTGACCAACGACAACTCCGACGAGAACTACCTGCGCTGCGGCCCGCCGCCGGATTGAATGGAACGGGCTCACACGGAGAAACGGAGGAGACGCATTCCCTCCGTTGTTCCGTTTTTTTCGGTTCATCGCGGATTTCGTTGCACGCACGAAGTCTGCGCCGTGCGCTGTCATTTCGAAGGAGGCGCCCACGAGGACTTGGCTCATGCAGGATCTTGTCGCGCCGACTGAGAAATCTACTCACCCACGCTCATGGCCGGCCGCACGTCCCGGGACCCGCCTCCGATGCGCCGCACGGAAGCGGGGTCGAGGACCGAGCCGCGGGCCGGATCACCAGCACGGGTGAGTAGATTTCTCAGTGGCGCCATGGGAATCCTGCACGGGC
>DATABT010000530.1:0-8532 GCA_036259455.1 Longimicrobium sp.
GGGGGGGGGGCGCGGCTCGCGGCGGCGCTCCACCTGCTGCTGGCGGCCCTGCTGCGGCGCCTGGGCGGTGGGCTGCTCCTGCGGCGCGGCGGGGCCGGTGGAGGTCTGGGCAGAGGCCACGTCGGCCATGGCGAGCATCGCGAACGTGGCGGCCACGCCGAGCGAGCGGAGGGTCAGGGTGTTCATGAGTACGGTCCCCGTGAAGGAGGTCGATTTTTCTCGGTGAGCAGCGGGCGCCGCTGGAACGCGGCCTCCCAGGGCGTGAGACCCGCACCGGGCGCCGAGGGTTGCCCGTTCGCCCGTGGCAGCTTGTACGCGCGCCCTGCCGCGCGGGTTTCAGCGCGGCGGTACCGGAACGACAATCGAGTGGGATGATTCGACTTGCGGGATGTTCGGCCTTCCGTCGCCGCCCCGGCCCCGGTGCCTCGTCCGGGAACCGATGCCTCGCGCGGAGGACGCGGAGGAACAAAGAGAGGACGCGGCGGGGGCTGTGCTGCCCATCCTCCGCGCCCTCTCGCGCTTCCTCCGCGTGATGCCGCTTCAACGCAGAAGCGCCCGGACCGCGTGTGCGATCCGGGCGCCGTGCTTTCCGTTGAGTTGCCCCTCCAGGGCTCGAACCTGGACTTTCCTGATCCAGAGTCAGGCGTGTTGCCAGTTACACCAAGGGGCAGAAACCGCGTGTGATCATCCAGCCGAAGCGCCCACTCCAGGACTCGAACCTGGGACCCCGTGATTAACAGTCAGGTGCTCTAACCGACTGAGCTAAGTGGGCTTACCGAACGTCAGAGCGGGCAACCGGGCTCGAACCGGCGACCTCAACCTTGGCAAGGTTGCGCTCTACCAACTGAGCTATGCCCGCGCACTTCCGGCAGTGGTCGCCGTAGGATTCGAACCTACGACCTCTCGCGTGTGAAGCGAGCGCTCTGGACCAGCTGAGCTAGGCGACCAGCACATAGCGGGGGCGGGATTCGAACCCGCGACCTTCGGGTTATGAGCCCGACGAGCTACCAGGCTGCTCCACCCCGCGACAAATATACCCCGTACGGGAATCGAACCCGTGTTTTAGCCTTGAGAGGGCTATGTCCTAGGCCACTAGACGAACGGGGCCTGCATCCTTCCCAAACCACCAGTGCTCCCGAGAGGACTCGAACCTCCACGAGCTTGCGCCCACTAGATCCTGAATCTAGCGCGTCTACCAATTCCGCCACAGGAGCATTTCAAACAAGACAGGCGCGCCCGGAAGGATTCGAACCTCCGACCTTCTGATCCGTAGTCAGACGCTCTATCCAGCTGAGCTACGGGCGCACAGTGCACCGAGTAGGAATCGAACCTACAACCTTGGGATTAAGAGTCCCCTGCTCTGCCAATTGAGCTATCGGTGCGTAACCGATTGCAGGCCTCTAACTTAGCAGCATCCCGCGCATCGCGCAAGCCCCCGTTTCGCCGCGCGCTTTCGCGTGCGCGGCGGAGGGAGCGGGGCGCACAATATACCAGCGCGCGCCCCGCTTGTGAAGCCCCCCGCGAAAATCAGGGCGCGGTCTGCCCCGGCAGGGTGATGAGGATGGCGCCCGCCACGCGCCGCGAGCCCAGCCCGGGGAGCATGTTGGTGGCCTGCGAGGCGTCCAGCCAGCGCAGCGAGGCCACGTACCCCGGCGCGATCTGCCGCAGCGCGTCAACGCCGCCCAGGTTGGTGGCGCCCTGGTACACCACCACCTCGGTGCCGCCGCCCGTCATGGCGTCGGTGCGGTTGGCGCCGCTGATCCACTGCGGGCGCAGGCGCTGCACGGCGTCGTACAGGTTGGTGGTGCCGGTGGCCATGATCTCTTCCTGCGTGATGAGGTCACGGCTGGAGCGCTGCCTGGCCGGCGTGCCGCTCGCGCCGGCCTCGGCCGAGGCGGCACACCCCGACAGGATGGAGACGGTGCAGGCCGCCAGGACCAGCGTGCGGAACAGCTTGGCGTTGGACATGGTGCGATCGCGGAACAGGGTGGGGGATCGTCGTGCGCGCGGCGGGGGAACGTCCGGCGCCGCGGCGGCCCATGTTCCGCCGCACGCATCCGGAAGTTTCCTCGCCCGCGCCACGCCGTGCCGGGTGCGCACCCGGCGCACCCATTCTACGTGCACGGGGCCGCGGAGCGAAAGAGCGTTCGCTTTGCGGCGTCAGCCGGTGGGCTCGGTGGCCGGGGTGCTGACCACGATGGCGCCCGCCACGATCTCTCGCGGGCGAATGCCCGGGAGCGACGCGGCGGTGGCGGCGTCCAGAAAGCGCACCGTCACCACGTAGTTGGGCGGCATGTCGCGCAGGGCGCTCACTTCGCCCATGCGGACGTGGTCCTGGTACACCAGGATCATTCCCGTACGCCCGCCGAAGTTCTGCACGCCGCGGCCGCGCAGCCAGCCGGGGCGCAGGCGCAGCACCACGTCGTACAGGTTGGTGGCGCCGGTGGCCATGATCTCTTCCTGCGTGATCACGGAGTTGAACGGCCCGGCGGTGCGCGGCTCCGTCCAGTTCATCCCGGCGGTGTTGCAGGCGGCCAGCAGCGCGAGCGCGGCGGCGAACAGCGTGGAGCGGATCTTCATGGGAGCCTCCCATGGCGCGGAGGTGTTACGGACGACGGGGCACGCCGCCGCGCACCGGATGCGTGGCGGACGGTCGAGGCGCGGAGGGGATGAGGGCGGGACCGGGGCTCCGCGGAGGGAGGCCGGCGCGCTCGCTCCGCGCGTCCGTGTAACGGGAGCTTCGCCGCAATTCTGACGCCCGCGCTGGACAGCGGGCCGTCCGCGCTGCATCCTGTGGCGTGAAGCGTCTGTCTCCAGGGCGCGGCGCACGCCCCGCCCGGCGAAGAAACTCACCTCCCACGTGAGCGGTACCATGCGAACCCTCTCGTTCACGCTGGCCCTGGCGCTCGCCGCCGCGCCGGCCGCGGCCCAGCACGCGGGCCATCATCCCCCGCCCGGCGACACGGTGCGGTACGTGGCCATCTCGGCCGGGCGCGTCTCGGGACACGAGCACGTCTGGCGCGACGCCGACGGCACCCTGCACTCGCAATTCGAATACAACGACCGCGGCCGCGGCCCCAACGTGCACACCCGCGTGCGGCTGGACGAGCGCGGGCTGCCGGTGTGGCTGGAGGCGGAAGGCGTGAACTACTACAAGAGCCCCGTGCGCGAGCGCTTCGAGCTGCGCGACGGCCGTGCGGTGTGGGAGAACAGCGCCGACCGCGGCGACCGGCCGGTGAACGGCCCCTTCTGGTACGCGTCGATGGACGCGTCGCTGCCGGGAAGCCTGCTGCCGCGCGCGCTGCTGGCCTCCGCGGACCGCTCGCTCCCGCTGGTGCCGGAGGGACGGATCCGCATCGAGCCGGGGACGGAGCTTCGGGTGACGGCGAACGGGCGCACGCAGACGGTGCGGCAGTACGCCATCTCCGGCTTTGGATTTACGCCCTATCGCCTTTGGCTGGACGAGAACGGCGAGTTCTTCGCCAGCGGCGGCGACTGGCTGGCGCTCGTGCGCGAGGGATGGGAGCCGGTGCTGCCGGAACTGTTCCGCGCGGACCAGGAGGCGGAGACGGCGTGGGGCGCGCAGATGGGGAGCTCGCTCGCGCATCGTCCCACCGGGCCGGTCGTCTTTCGCAACGCGAACCTGTTCGACGCGAAGACGGGGCAGAGCCGCCCGGGAACCACGGTGGTGGTGAACGGCAACCGCATTCAGGCGGTGGGGCCGGACGGGAGCGTGCAGGTACCCGCGGGCGCGCAGGTGATCGACGCGGCGGGGAAGTCGCTGATCCCGGGCCTCTTCGACATGCACGTGCACCTGGGGCTGGTGGACGGCTTCTTTCACCTGGCGTCGGGCGTGACCAGCGTGCGCGACCTGGCGAACGACACGACGGTCTTTCCGCAGGTGGCGCGCGAGTGGAACGCGGGAACCAAGGTGGGTCCTCGGGTGGTGGTGATGGCGGGCTTCATCGACGGCTCCGGCCCCTTCACCGGCCCCACGGGGCTGCGCGCGGACACGCCGGAGCAGGCGCGGCAGCACGTGAACTGGTACGCGGACCACGGCTACACGCACATCAAGGTCTACAGCTCGCTCAAGCCGGAGCTGGTGCCGGTGATCGCCGAAGAGGCGCACCGCCGCGGGATGCGGCTGAGCGGCCACATCCCCGAGGGAATGCGGGCGCAGGACGCGGTGCGCGCCGGCTTCGACGAGATCCAGCACGCCAACATGCTGGTGCTCAACTTCCTGCACGACTCGCTGGACACGCGCACGCCGCAGCGCTTCAGCGGCCCGGCGCAGCAGGCGCTGTACCTGGACCTGGACAGCGATTCCGTCCGCCAGTTCGTGGCGCTGCTCAAGGAGCGGGGGACGGTGGTCGATCCCACGCTGAACGCCTTCGAGCAGCTGTTCACGGCGCGGCAGGGGGAGGTGGACCCGGTGCTGGCGGCCATCGCGCACCGCCTTCCGCCCACGGTGCAGCGCGGGCTGCGGGGCGGGGGCCTGCCGGTGCCGGAGGGGATGGACCAGCGCTACCGCGACTCGTTCCGCGCGCTGCTGGACCTGACGGCCAGGCTGCACCGCTCCGGCGTGCCGCTGGTGCCGGGGACGGACGCCATGCCCGGCTTTGCGCTGCACCACGAGCTGGAGCTGTACGAGATGGCCGGCATTCCGGCCAACGAGGTGCTGCAGATCGCGACGATCGGCGCGGCGCGGGTGGCGGAGCGGGACGCGGACCTGGGCTCCATCGAACCCGGCAAGCTGGCGGACCTGGTGCTGGTGGACGGCAACCCGGCCGAGCGCATCTCCGCGCTCCGCAACGTGGATCTGGTGATGAAGGACGGCGTGTTCTATCGCCCGGAGGAGCTGTGGCAGGCGGTGGGGGTGGCGCCGCGGTAGAGGTACGAGGTGCGTGAGCGCGACCCGGGTTCCGGCCCGGTGGCGGCCTGTGGTGCCCGCGCGAGCGCCCCCTCCCCAGCCCTCCCCGCAGACTGCGCGGGGGGAGGGAGTCCGGTTCCGGCGCGAGCCGACTCTGAATGCGAAGCGGGGCGGCTCCATCGCCGGAGCCGCCCCGCTCGGCATCTACCACTTTCGCACTCACGCACTTCCACACTTTCGCACTCACGCACTCACGCACTCACCCACTCACAGCGAGGTCGCGTCGAAGGTGTTGCACTGGTCCACGTTGCCGGTGTCGAAGCCGCGACGGAACCAGCGTACGCGCTGAGCGCTGGTGCCGTGCGTGAAGGTTTCGGGCTGCACCTGCCCCTGCGACTTGCGCTGCAGCGTGTCGTCGCCGATGGCGCTGGCGGCGTTGAGCGCCTCTTCCACGTCGCCGGGCTCCAGCCAGGGCTGCCGCGCCTCGGCGTGGTGCGCCCACACGCCGGCGTAGCAATCGGCCTGCAGCTCCTGCATCACCGACAGCTGGTTGGCCTCTTCGCGGCTCACGCGCTGACTGGCGGCGTTCACCTGCTGCGACACGCCGGTGAGCGTCTGGATGTGGTGCCCCACCTCGTGCGCGATCACGTACGCCTGGGCAAAGTCGCCGGGCGCGTTCAGCTGGCGGCGCAGCTGCTCGTAGAAGGCCAGGTCGATGTACACCTTGCGGTCGCCGGGGCAGTAGAACGGCCCCACGGCGGTGCTGGCGCCGCCGCACGCGGACTGCACGTAGCCCGAGAACAGCACCAGCCGCGGCTCCTGGTACGTCTCGCCGGCCTGCCGGAAGAGCTCGCCCCAGGTGACCTCGGTGTCGCGAAGGATGGTGCTGACGAACAGGCCCAGCGTGTCCGTGGCGGGATCCACCGGCCCGCTCTGCGCCTGGTGGTCGCCGGCGCCGCCCGCGGGCACCTGCACGCCGGAAGGATCGCCCGTGAGCAGGAAGTAGATGAGCCCGATCACCACCGCACCGATTCCGCCACCGGCAGCGATCCCGCCGCCGCCCATGCCGCGGCGGTCCTCGATGTTGCCGCTCCTCCCTCGTCCCTGCCAGCGCATCTCGCGTCTCCTGTCGCCGATTCCGTGGCCGTCCCACGCGCTGGCGGCGTTTGCAAGGCCAGCGCCAGACGGGGCGGGCCCGCCGCCGGACCCGCCCCGTTCCCCGATCGTTCGCGCTTTACCCGTCCTGCGGACCCGTGCGGTCTGCGTCGTCGGGCATGGTGGCGTCCACGCGCCGGGCCTGCTCGCGCAGGGCGCCGGTGTTTTCCTGCACGTTTCGCTGGTTCCGGGCGGCCATGTGGTCGTCCTCGCCGCCCATGCCGTCCACACGCACGCCTTCGACGGGACGGTCGGTGCCGTCGGGCGCGCTGGCCTCCACGCGCCGGTTCTGGTCGGCCAGCGCCCCGGTGTTCTCCTGCACGTTGCGCAGGTGCTCGCGCGCCTCGGTGGTGTCTTCGTTCGCGTTGCGGTCGTCCTGGCCCATCTGCGCTCTCCCGCTGGAGTTCCCGTCTCGATCTCCCGTAGAAGCCCGTGGTGCTTTGCACGTCCTGTTCCCGCCGCCGGGCCTTGCTGGAAGGTCGCCTGACACGGAGTCAACGGAGCGAACGGAGGACTTTCTTGCCGGGGGATCGTGCATCGCTTCGATGGCCGGCCTCGTCTCGTCCGGATGAACGGATGGGGGCTCACGCAGCGTCAGCAGGGCTGGATTCATCGCACGGCAGGTGCCGCGTGCTGAGGCGGAGCGGCGGAATTGAGGAGTGGAGGAGTGGCTCCCGGCGTTCGGTGCGCCGGGAGCATCGGTCGTATGCGCCGGATCGGCGGATCAGGCGCCGCCGCGGTCGACTTCGGAGACGTCGGTGTCGTTGATGCGGTCGCGGGCCTGGGCCACCTGCGCGCGCAGGTCCTCCACGTTCTCACGGATCTCGCCGACGTCGCGGCGGGTGTCCGCGGCGGCCTCGCCGGCGCGCTCCAGCGACCGGGCGCCGGACTGCAGCGTCTCGGCGTTGCGGCGCAGCGCTTCGGCGGCGCGCCGCTGGGTCTCGGCCAGGGTTTCCTGCCGCGCGTTCAGCTCCACGTCGTCCTCGGCGCGCATGCGGTCCGCCTCGGCCACGTCCGGCGGAAGGCGGAAGGAGTCGTAGTCGGTCTCCTGCGTGCGCCGCGTGCCGCGCAGGTTCTCCCGCCGCGCGTCCTCCGCCTCGCGCGCCACCTGGTCCGCCGTCCGCTCCACCTCGCGCAGCCCGTCGCCGCGCGGATCCACGTCGTTGCTCACGGTGCCCCTCGCTCGCTGCCGGTTTCCGTCGCAGGCGGCGAGGGATTGCAAGGGGGACGCCAGAGGGAGTGCGGGAGTGTGACAGTGCGAAAGTGCGAAAGTGCGAGGTGGCGTGGCTCGTCCCCCGGGGCCCTCCCCCGGCCTCGCTCAGGCTCGTCTACCCTCCCGCAAACCGCGCGGGAGAGCGGGATAAACCCCGGTGCCAGACTTTACCGCGCCGGATTTTCCCTCTCCCGCGGGGTTGCGAGAAAAGGGGCCGGGGGTGAGGGGCTCGCGCATGGCGGCGCTGTAGAAGCCTGCCTCCGCACCAGATCCGTCGCCATGCATTCCTTTGTCCGTTCTCGTCACGAGAACGATACGATGGCGCAGGTATAGCCTGATTCGTGCCGATGGCGTATGCTGTCGGCGCTCCGGAATTCTTCCGGATCCCATGAACGAGGCTCGCGATGCGCGCACCCTTCCACTCCATCTACTCCCACGGGTTCATCCGCGCGGCGGTGTGCATTCCGGCGGTGCGCGTGGCCGATCCCGCGTTCAACCTGGAGCACACGCTGCGGCTGGCGCGCCAGGCGTCGGACGCGCACGCGGCGGTGGCGCTGTTCCCCGAGCTGGGGGTCAGCGCCTACACCTGCGAAGACCTCTTTCAGCAGGACGCGCTGCTGGACGCGGTGCAGGAGGCGCTTGGCCGGCTGGTGCGCGAGAGCGTGGGAATGACGCCCATCCTGCTCGTTGGGGCGCCGCTGCGGCTGGGCGGGCACACCTTCAACTGCGCCGTGGTCGTCTACCGCGGGCGCATCCTGGGCATCGTCCCCAAGAGCTACCTTCCCAACTACCGCGAGTTCTACGAGCGCCGCTGGTTCGCTCCCGGTGACGACCGCGAGCTGGAGTGGGCGACGCTCGCCGGGCATGACGTCCGCTTCGGGCCCGACCTCATCTTCCGCTGCCTCGACGTCCCCGGGCTCGACCTCCACGTCGAGGTCTGCGAGGACATGTGGGTGCCGGTGCCGCCGAGTGCAGAGGCGGCGCTGGCCGGTGCGACCGTGCTGGCCAACCTCAGTGGCTCGCCGATCACGATCGCCCGCGCGGAGGATCGCCGGCTGCTGGTCCGCAGCGCCAGCTCGCGCTGCGCGGCGGCGTACGTCTATGCCGCTGCCGGGCAGGGAGAGTCGTCCACGGACCTGAGCTGGGACGGCCAGACGATGGTCTACGAGTGCGGCTCTCTGCTGGGCGAGAGCGAACGATTCCCCGACGGGCCGCGCCGTACGGTCGTCGACGTCGACCTCGACCTGATCCGCCAGGAGCGCCTGCGGCAGGGATCCTTCGACGACAACAGGCG
>DATABT010000531.1:0-4944 GCA_036259455.1 Longimicrobium sp.
ACCTCGTCCGCACAGCCGCGGACGCTCTACTGGGCATCGCCCTCTAGGCGAACGCCGTACCCGTGCCAGCGGAGCGGGTCAGCGCAGGGGGCCGAAACCGCGGCCGCGGCGGCGCAGGTACCGCTCGAACTCGGCGGCGATGGCGTCGCCGGACGCCTCGGTGAGGTTGAGCTCCGCGTCGCCGCGCTCCTCCAGCGACCGCACGTAGTTGGAGACGTCCTCGTCCTCCTCGGCCATCTCCGAGACGGTGCGCTGCTCCACGTTGCGGGCGAAGGCCGCTCCGCGATCCACCCGCAGCAGCGAATCCGAGAGCGATCCCGGGTTCAGCGCGTCGTAGCGCACCGCCGTGAACGACAGCCGCACCTGGTCCGCGCCGCGTGAAAAGGTCAGCGCGCCGCCCGCGTTCAGATTGTCGGCGGATGCGTGCTCGCGGAAGCCATCGTACGACAGCCGCGACACGTACGCGCGATACGCCGCCGCGCCGGCCCGCCCGCCCACGCTGTTTTCGATCCGCAGCAGCCCGTCGCTCCCCGCCAGGATGCGATGCTCCGACGCCAGCGGCGCCTGCGGTGGGGGCACCGTGGTCAGCCGGATCACCCCGCCCGACGCGTTGCCGTACAGCGCCGACGCCGGCCCGCGGATGACCTCCGCCCGCCCCAGCGCGGAGGGATCGACGTGGTTGAGCGTGGTCTGCCCGTCCGGCAGCGTGGCGGGAATGCCGTCCACCAGCACCCGGATGCCGCGCACGCCGAACTGCGCCCGCGCGCCCAGACCGCGCACGGAGATGCGCTCGCCCAGCGCGTAGTTGAAGCGGTTGTCCACCTGCACGCCCGGCACCGCCGACAGCGCGTCCGTGAGGGCCAGCGCCGGCCTCGCCTGCCGGATCTCCGCCTCCTGCACCACGGCCACCGAAAACGGCACCCGCAGCGCCGGCCCGGGCGTGCCCAGGACCTGCACGGTCACAGTGTCCAGCGGAACGAACCGCACGGTGTCCTGCGCCCGAAGCGGTGTCCACAGCAGCAAAAAGGGCGAGGCGAATGCGCCTGCCGCGAGCACGTTGCGCCGAGTCATCGATCGCTGGAGATGAGTGAGATGCCGAAACCCCGCACCGCAGGCCGCAATTCCTCTGCCTTGCCCGGAACTGCCGCCAACCTGGCGTTCAGCGCGGCAGGTGCGCCTGGAGGCGGAAAACGGGTCCGCGTGTTGGCGGCTCGCGGTTTTGAGGATCCGTGTGCTTCGATTATCCTCGCCCGGTCGCGCCGTTCACCTCGTTCACGTGCGAGGCGAATCGCGAGACGCCACCAACCCCCTCGACCGGTATGCCAGGCCTGTTTAGCTTGGACGTGACGGTCGCCCCCTGCCTGCGGGCAGTGTGGGTACGTAACTCCAAGGGGGTTGTGCCAGCAATGGTGCAACCCCTCGTTACTTATGCCCTCGTGCATTACCGTCACCCTCCCTCATCCGCGGCCGCCGAAGCTGGAGATCTTCTCGACGGCAGCAACTTCCATCTCGCGCTGGGTCACGACGGATTCGGCCACTCGGTCGACCTGAACCTGCTCGCCACCCGGCTGAGCCGGGACTACCACTTCGTAAAGGCGCGCCTTTCGATTGCCGAGCAGACGGAGATCGACCGCCGGCTTGCTGAGCACAGACGGGACCCCGGCGCGGCCACGCCGGTTGACACGTTCCTCGACGAGCTGGATCGGTGTTTACGCGTTGAGCCGCGCGTTCGCCATCCTGCCGGATGCGCGACGCGAGATTACGGAGGCGGTATCACGCCAGAAACCCGCAGCTCGGTGCCGGGTTCGCCGCGAGCTGCGTGCGAGGCTCGCGATCATCCGCGCGCATCCCCCTGCGGTTCGCGCCCGTCTACAACCTCGCCCGTGCTGCGTTCCTGAACCGCCATCCGTACCGCATCGCCTCTATACGGCGGATGAAGACGAGATCCTCGTCGTCGCGTGCACGCACCACAGCCGTGATCCTCAGGTCTGGACGAAGCGTATCCCCTGAGCGTCCTTCACCGGGCGCACCCGAACGAAAGAGCTCCCCGGCTGGCCGGCCGGGGAGCTCTTCATCGACTGCTTCATCCGCCTCAGTTCGGCGCCGCTTCGACGATCATCACGAAGCCCATGGCGCCGGCGGCGCACACGGAAATCATGCCGAACTGCTCGCCGCGGCGGCGCAGCTCGTTCAGCAGGGTTACTGTCAGGCGCCCGCCCGTGGCGCCGAACGGGTGCCCGATGGCGATGGAGCCGCCCATCACGTTGATGCGGTCCTCCGGCGGCAGACCCAGTGCCTTGTCACGCCCCAGCCGCTCCTTCGCGATCTTGTCGCTGTCGAACCACTGCAGGTTGCTCAGCACCTGCGCCGCGAACGCCTCGTGCACCTCCAGCAGGCCGATGTCCTTCATGGTCAGCCCGGCGCGGTCGAAGGCCGTGGGCGCGGCGTAGACGGGGCCCTGCAGCAGCTGGTCGCCCGGGTCCAGCGCGGCGTACGCGTAGCTGCGGATGAAGCCCAGCGGCCTGTATCCCAGCGCGTCAGCCTTTTCCTCGCTCATCAGCAGCACGGCGCTGGCCCCGTCCGTGAGCGGCGACGCGTTGCCGGCCGTCACGCTGCCGTACCTGCGGTCGAACACGGGCTTGAGCGTGGACAGCTTCTCCAGCGAGGTGTCGGCGCGGATGCCGTTGTCGCTGGTCACCACCTGCTCGTATTTCGGCGGCACGTAGAACGGGGCGATCTCCGCCGTCAGGCGCCCGTCCGCGGTCGCCGCGGCGGCCAGGGTGTGGCTGCGCAGCGCCCAGCGGTCCTGGTCCTCGCGGCTGATGCCGTTCTCCTTGGCCATCTTCTCCGCCGACTCGCCCATCGTGAGCCCCGTCGTGGGCTCGGCGATGGCGGGGGTGACGGGGGCCAGGTGGCGCGGGCGGATGGTGCGGAACGCCTGCAGCCGCTCGCCCAGCGACCGCGCCTTGGACGCGCGCACCAGCGCCTCGCGCATCTCCTTGCTGAACAGGATGGGCACGTCCGTCAGCGACTCCGCGCCGCCGGCGACCACGATGTCCGCCATCCCCAGCGCGATCTGCTCGGCGGCGGAGGTGATGGCCTGGTTGCTGGACGCGCACGCCCGCCCCACGGTGAACGAGGGAACGCGCGGCGGGATTCCCGCGCCCAGCGTGACCTCGCGGGCGATGTTGGGCTCCTGCACGGACTGCACGACGGTGCCGTAGACCACGTGGTCGATCTGCTCCACGTCCAGCTCCGTGCGGGCGATGAGCTCGCGCACCGCCGCCTTGCCCAGCTCGGTGGACGTAACGTCCTTGAAGTCCGTGCCGGACTTGGCGAAGGGCGTACGGCACCCGTCGACGATGGCGACCCTGCGGCCGATGTTGTTCACGTGCACCCCTCTTCGCGCGGCGTAGGTCTTTTCGTGGGCGCGACAATCTTGGTCTGAGCGCAACTCATATCAAGGGATGGGGGAACAGGAGAGAAGGAGCGGCACGCCGGAGCGATTCTTCCGCGCGGCGCTGGACCGGTCCGCGATCGTACGCACCGCGCACCCGGAATTGCCTTCGCGCGCGAGGGAGGATACATTCCGCCGCCTTTACCGCCCCCTCTGCAAAGAGACGTAGATCGTGGATAGATCGGCACTTACCCATACGGACACCTTTGTTCGCCGGCACGTGGGCCCCGACGACGCCGAGATCCGGCGCATGCTGCAGACCGTGGGCTACGCGTCGCTGGACGAGCTGGTGGACGCCACCATCCCCCGGAGCATCCGCCTGGACCGGCCGCTGGCGCTGGGCCCGGAGCGCAGCGAGTACGAGCTGCTGCAGGAGCTGCGGGCGATGATGCAGAAGAACCGCGTGTTCCGCAGCTGGCTGGGGATGGGCTACCACGACTGCATCACCCCGCCCGTCATCCAGCGCAACATCCTGGAGAACCCGGGCTGGTACACGCAGTACACGCCCTATCAGGCCGAGATCGCGCAGGGGCGCCTGGAAGCGCTGCTCAACTTCCAGACGATGGTCATCGACCTGACCGGGCTCCCCATCGCCAACGCGTCGCTGCTGGACGAGGGCACCGCCGCGGCGGAGGCAATGGCCATGGCGTACGGCATCAGCGGCGGTGAGCAGAAGAACACCTTCTTCGTCTCCTCCCTCTGCCATCCGCAGACCATCGACGTGGTCCGCACGCGCGCCCGGGCCCGCGGCATCGACGTGGTGGTCGGCGACATCGAGCAGTTCGACTTCACGCAACCCGTCTTCGGCGCGCTGCTGCAGTATCCCGCGACGGACGGCGAGGTGGCGGACTACCGGCCGTTCACGCAGCGGGCGCGGGAAGAGGGGATCGTCGTCGTGGCGGCGGCGGACCTGCTCTCGCTCGTCCTCCTCACCCCGCCCGGCGAGTGGGGCGCGGACATGTGCGTGGGCACCACGCAGCGCTTTGGCGTGCCGATGGGCTTCGGCGGGCCGCACGCGGCGTTCTTCAGCTGCCGCGACGAGTACAAGCGCCAGATCCCCGGCCGCATCATCGGCGTGAGCGTGGACGCCAACGGCAACCCCGCGCTGCGCATGGCGCTGCAGACGCGCGAGCAGCACATCCGCCGGGAGAAGGCGACGAGCAACATCTGCACGGCGCAGGTGCTGCTGGCGGTGATGGCGGGAATGTACGCCGTCTACCACGGCCCGGACGGGCTGCGGCAGATCGCGGAGCGCGTGCACACGCTGGCGGAGCTGCTGGCGGCGGGCGCGGAGCGGCTGAACTACCGGGTGGTGCACGGCGCCTTCTTCGACACCGTGCGGGTCGACGTGGGCACGCGGGTGCGCGGCATCCTGTCCGCCGCGCGGGACCGCGGCATCAACCTGCGCGAGTACGACGAGTCGTCCGTCTGCATCGCCCTGGACGAGACGACGTCGGTGGAGGACGTGGAGGAGGTGCTCGTGGCCC
>DATABT010000532.1:0-8954 GCA_036259455.1 Longimicrobium sp.
GCGTCCGCTTCGTGGCGCCGGGGCGCGAGCTGATCGACACGATGGACGCCGTGCAGCGCTACGACTTCGCCACGCGCGAGCTGCCGGGGCACGGCCTCAAAGCCGTCGCGCGGCACCTGGGCGTGGCGGCGCCGGACCGCGAGTACGTGCCGGGGAGCCAGATCTTCTCCACGTGGCGCCGCGACCCGGAGCGCGTGCGGCGCTACGCGGAAGACGACGTGGAGGAGGTAGCGGCCATCTCCCGCCTGCTGGGCGGCGCGGCGTTCGCCCTGGCGAAGATGGCCCCGCGCCGGTACGAGCGGCTGGCGGACGCGGGGCCGGCGACGGGCGTCATCGACCCGCTGCTCGTGCGCGCCTACCTGCGCGCCGGCGCCGCCCTCCCCGCGCACCGCCGCGGCGACGGAACGCCCCACAGCGGCGCCGCGCTCCACCTGTTCGCGACGGGCGTGGCGTGGCGCGTGGTCAAGGCGGACGTGGCCAGCCTGTATCCCTCGCTGATGCGCGCCTTTCGCATCGGCCCGGCGCGCGACCACCTGGGCGTGCTGCTGGCGCTGGTGGACCGGCTGGTGGAGCAGCGGCTGGCCGCCAAGCAGCGGGGCAGGGAGGCGCCGCCGGGCTCCGCGGAGCGCCACACCCACGAGGCCACGTCCGCGGCGATGAAGCTGATCGTCAACTCCGCGTACGGCTATCTGGCGGCGGGGGGAGAGCTTACGCGCTTCGCCGACGTGCACGCGGCCAACGAGGTCACGCGCCGCGGCCGGGAGACGCTCGGCTTCATGTGCCGCGAACTGGCCGCGCGCGGGGTCACGCTGCTGGAGGCGGACACGGACGGCGTGTACTTCGCCGTGCCGGAGGCGTGGGCGGAGGAGGACGAGCGGCGCGTGGTGGCGGAGGTGGCCGCGCTGCTGCCGCCGCTGGTGCACCTGGAGTTCGAGGGGCGCTACGCGGCCATGCTTTCGCACGAGCCCAAGAACTACGCGCTGCTGGGGTACGATGGCACGCTGCGGCTCACCGGCGTGGCCTTCCGCAGCAGCCGCGCGGAGCCGTTCGGCGAGACGTTTCTTCGCCGCGCGCTCGAGCGCCTGTTCGCGGCGGACGTTGCCGGAGTGCGGGATGTGTATCTGTCGACGCTGGATGCGCTTCGCCGCCGCGAGCTCCCCACGCACGACGTCTCGTCGCGCGTTCGGCTGACCAAGTCGCCCGCGAAGTACGCGGAGACGCGCGAATCGCGGCGCGAGTGGGCGTACGAGGCGCTGCTGGCCGCCGGCCGCAACCACTGGCGCGCGGGCGAAAAGGTGCGCGTCTACCGCACGCAGGCCGGCGGTGCCGCCGTCGCTCCGTCACCGGACGACGAGGCCACCGGCAAGCCCGACCCGCGCGACTACGACGTGGACCACTACGCCCGCGTGCTGCGCGACAACTTCGCCTCGCGCCTGGCCCGCGCCCTCACCCCGTCCGACTTCGCCGCCGTTTTCGCCGACCCCGACCAGCTGAGCCTCTTCGCCCCGCCGGCGTCAGGCATGCGGCCCATCCTGGACACGCGGCCCGCCCGCGCGGCGGTGGTGGAACTCGCCGCATATCAGACGGACAGCACGCCGCGCTCGGGCGGGCTGGACACAAACGCGGATGAGGACGATTGACGGCGGACGGCATCATTCCTCCGATGGCCATTACCGCGATTCGGCTGACGTCATCCTGAGTCATTCGGCGATGGGCGTACCCTGTGGGATGAAAGTCGCTCGCGCCGCTGCTGTCATTTCGAAGGAGGCGCCCGTGTGATCGCTGCCGGTGCACGAATTCGTGGCGCCGACTGAGAAATCTACTCGTCCGGGGCAGGTGCGATGCTCCGCTCGATGGACCTCGCCCGGATCCCTTTCTATTCAGGGAGCCGCCGCGCAAATCCTTCCTTCCGCTGGATCTGTGGCGGCGACCGAGGGACCTTGCCCGCAAAACCGAGGGGCTGGCTCCGTGCCCTGGAACCTGACTCAGGATGACGTCCGACCTCGTCCAGGTCCGCGCGGCTGTCGCCCTCGCCTTCAGAGAAGCGTCCGGCCTGAAGGGCCCGGGCTTTCGGCCGCGCGCGAGGCGCGAACTGGAGCGCGATCTGCGTGTCTGCCCAGGGGTTCAACGGGCATCATGGGCTGGAACTGCATGAACGACGCGGATGCGCAGGCCCTGCTGCGGGCGGCGGTGCCGGCCGCGGAGGGGGAGACGTGGGCGGACCTGGGCGCGGGAACGGGCGTCTTCAGCCGCGCGCTGGCGACGCTCATCGGGCCGGCGGGGCAGGTGATCGCGGTGGATACGGACCGCCGTGCGCTCGCCTCCATCCGCGCGCCCGGCGGTCCGTCCGCGTCCATTGAGACCGTGGTGGGCGACGTGTCGCGGCCGCTCGCGCTGCCGCCGCTGGACGGCGTGGTGATGGCCAACGTGCTGCACTTCATCCGCCACGCGGACGACGCCCTTGTGCGCGTCGCTGCGCTGCTGAGGCCGGGCGGGCGGCTCATCGTCATTGAATACGACGGCCGGCGGGCGAACCCGTGGGTGCCGTATCCGCTGGACGCGGCGCGGCTGATGGAACTCGCCGCGGGGACCGGGTTTACCCCACCCCGCGTCGTTGCGGCACGCCCATCTCGTTTCGGGGGAGAGATTTACGTCGCGGTGGCGGAGCGCGCGGCGTAGCCCGTCCGCCGAACCCTCCCGCCCCGCTGGGGGAAGATGGGCCCGAATGGCGCGCGGTGGCGGAAAAAGCCGCCTTGCGAGGCGTTCGAGGGGAACCCATTGTTGGCGGCGCGCGGGACGGACGCACGTTCACGCGAAACCCGCCGGAGCAGGAGACACATGCGGCACCGAAAGACGTCGTCACGCTGGATGAAGGGCGCCACGCTGCTGGCCGCCGTGCTGACCGCCGCGTGCGGCAGCGCCACGGCGCGGGCGCAGGACCACGCCGCGCACGCGCAGCCGTCCGCGCACGAGGCCGACGTGCGCTTCGTCACGGGGATGATCGCCCATCACGCGCAGGCGCTGGAGATGACGGCGCTGGTCCCCGCGCGCGCCAGCAGCGAGGGCGTGAAGATGATGGCGGAGCGCATCGATGTCTCGCAGCGCGACGAGATCCGGCTGATGGAGCAGTGGCTGCGGGGCCGCGGAATCGCGGTTCCCGCGGCGAATTCGGCGCACGCGCACCACGGCGGCGCCCACGCGCGGATGCCGGGGATGCTGGCGCCGGAGGAGATGCACAGGCTGGCGGCGGCGTCCGGGGCGGAGTTCGACCGGCTGTTCCTGGAGCTGATGATCCGCCACCACGAAGGCGCGCTGCAGATGGTCGCGGAGCTGTTCAACACGCCGGGCGGCGGGCAGGCGACGGACGTGTTCGCCCTGGCCAGCGAGGTGGACGCCGACCAGCGGATGGAGATCGACCGCATGCGCGCCATGCTCGGCTCGCGTTGACGCGCTTCTCCCCCGGAAGCGCGCCGGAAATCAACACCTTCCAAGCAGAGACCCGAATGAGAACGGAAACGATGGCTGGACGGCCGCGTGACCGCTGGACCCGACGGGCGCCGCTGGCCGCGCTGGCCGCGGCGCTGCTGGCCACGGGCGCGCAGGCGCAGGACGCCCGCGACCCGCGCGTGGGCCTGCGCCCGGGGTGGAACGACGCGGGCGAGGCGATTCGCGGCATGCAGCTCGTCTCGCACACCCACCGGCCGGAGGGGTTCTTCAACCCGGCGAACATCGCGGACTTCAGCCTGGCGAACACCGACATGGCGTTCCAGGGCGACCGGGTGTTCATCGGCAGCTACAACGGCTTCCAGGTGTGGGACATCTCCGACCCCGCCCGCCCGCGGCTGCGCGGCTCGCTCGTCTGCCCCGGCGGGCAGGGCGACGTGTCCGTCCACCGCAACCTGCTCTTCATGTCGGTGGAGGAAACGCGCGGCCGGGTGGACTGCGGAGGCCAGGGCGTGCAGGACACCGTGAGCGCCGACCGCTTTCGCGGCGTGCGCATCTTCGACATCAGCAACCTGGACCGGCCGCGGCAGGTGGCGGCGGTGCAGACGTGCCGCGGCTCGCACACGCACACGCTGGTGCCGGACCCGCGCGACGCCTCGCGCGTGTACATCTACGTGCAGGGCACGGGCGGCGTGCGCTCGCCGCGCGAGCTGCAGGGGTGCTCGGGTCGGCCGCCGTCGGAGGACCCCAACACCTCGTACTTCCGCATCGAGGTCATCGAGGTGCCGCTGGCCCGCCCGCAGGACGCGCGGGTGGTGAACATGCCGCGCATCTTCGCCGACAGCGCGGGGAACGTGGCGGGGCTGTGGCCCGGCGGCGCCCACGGCCAGGGGACGCAGCAGACGGCGCAGACCAACATGTGCCACGACATCACCGTCTACCCGGCCATCGGGCTGGCGGCGGGCGCGTGCTCGGGGAACGGCATTCTGCTGGACATCCGCGACCCGGCCAACCCGGTGCGCATCGACGAGGTGGTGGACCCCAACTTTGCCTACTGGCACTCGGCCACGTTCAACAACGACGGCACCACGGTGCTGTACACGGACGAGTGGGGCGGCGGCACCCAGCCGCGCTGCCGCGCCACGGACCGGCCCGAGTGGGGGGCGAACGCCATCTTCACCCTGGAAAACCGTCAGCTGCGGCACGCGGGCTACTACAAGCTCCCGGCGGCGCAGACGGAACACGAGAACTGCGTGGCCCACAACGGCTCCCTGGTTCCCGTCCCCGGGCGTGACATCATGGTGCAGGCGTGGTACCAGGGGGGCATCTCCGTCTTCGACTTCACGGACCCGGCGAACCCGGTGGAGATCGCCTTCTTCGACCGCGGGCCCATGACCACCACGCAGCCGGTGATCGGCGGCGTGTGGTCCGCGTACTGGTACAACGGGATGATCTACGCCTCGGAGATCGGCCGCGGGCTGGACGTGTTCCGCCTTCTGCCCAGCGAGCACCTGTCGCAGAACGAGATCGACGCGGCGCGGCTGGTGCGGGTGAACGAGCTGAACCCGCAGAACCAGCAGAAGCTGGAGTGGCCGGCCAGCTTCGTGGTGGCCCGGGCGTACCTGGACCAGCTGACGCGCAGCCGCGGGCTCTCCGGCACGCGCAGCGTCGCGGTGGCGCGCGCGCTGGACCAGGCGGAGCGAATGAGCGGCGCCCGCCGCCGCGCGGCGCTCACGACCCTGGCCACGCAGCTGGACGCCGACGCGCAGTCCTCGTCCGACGCGGCCAGGGTGCGCATGCTCGCCGGCGTGGTTCGCGACCTGGCCGCCGGCCGCGGCTGATCCCGCTGAAAAGAGAGGCAGAGGAGCAGAGGGAACAACTCTGCTGCTCTGCCTCTCTGCTTCTCTGCGTGAAATCTTTTTCGCCGTCGTTTCTCCGCGACCTCCGCGTCTCCGCGTGAGGCGGTTTTTGTGTTATATTGCTGGATGATCTCCGTATCCAACCTCGAAAAGGCCTTCGGCGACCGCGTGCTCTTCGCGGACGCCTCGTTCCAGCTCAACCCGGGCGAGCGCTACGGCATCGTGGGCGCCAACGGGTCCGGCAAGACCACGCTCCTCAACATCCTCAGCGGCGACGCCGAGGCGACGAAGGGGATGGTATCCATCCCGAAGTCGCTGCGGCTGGGCGTGCTGCGGCAGGACCAGTTTCTGTACGAAGACCAGCAGATCCTGGAAGTGGCGCTGATGGGCCACCCGGAGCTGTGGAAGGCCATGGTGGCCAAGGAAGCGCTGCTCGCCAACGCCCACGTGGAGTTCGACGTGGACCGCTTCAGCGAGCTTGAAGAAACGGTGCAGCGGCTGGACGGCTACACCGCCGAAGCGCGCGCGGCCACCATCCTGGAAGGGCTGGGGCTGCCCACGGAGGTGCACCGCCAGCCGCTCTCCACGCTTTCCGGCGGCTTCAAGCTGCGCGTGCTTCTCGCGCAGGTGCTGGCGGGCTCGCCGGACGTGCTGCTGCTGGACGAGCCGACCAACCACCTGGACATCCTCTCCATCCGCTGGCTGGAGAAGTTTCTCCAGGACTTTCCCGGCGCGGTCGCCGTGGTCAGCCACGACCACCGCTTTCTGGACAACATCTCCACGGGCATCCTGGACGTGGACTACCAGACGGTGACGCTGTACCACGGCAACTACAGCGACTTCCTCGTCCAGAAGGTGGAGGACCGCGAGCGCAAGGAGAAGGAGATCGAGGGGCGGCAGAAGGAGATCGCCCATCACCAGAAGTTCGTGGATAAGTTCAAGGCCAAGGCCAGCAAGGCGCGGCAGGCCCAGAGCAAGGTCAAGATGATCGAGCGCAAGGTGGAGGAGATGCAAGAGCTCCCCGGCAGCTCGCGGCGGTATCCAAAGTTCAAGTTCGAGCAGAAGCGCCAGAGCGGCAGGGAGGTCCTCAAGATCGACGGCGTCACCAAGTCGTTCGGGGAAAAGCAGGTGCTGCCGGGCGTGAAGCTGCAGTTGAACCGCGGGGACCGGCTGGTGATCATGGGACCCAACGGCATCGGCAAGAGCACGCTGCTCAAGATCCTGATGGGCGAGCTGAAGGCGGACGCGGGGCAGGTGGAGTGGGGATACGAGACGCGCCCCGGCTACTTTGCGCAGGACCACCACGAGCAGCTGGCCGATCCGGATCGCACGGCGGAGCAGTGGCTGTGGGACTTCTGCCCCGGCAGCAACCGCGGCTTCGTCCGCGGCGCGCTGGGGGCCATGCTCTTCAGCGGCGACGCGGCGGAAAAGCGCCTGTCCGCGCTTTCAGGCGGCGAGGCGGCGCGCCTGGTGTTCAGCCGGCTGCAGCTGCAGCAGCCCAACGTCCTGGTGCTGGACGAGCCCACCAACCACCTGGACCTGGAATCGATCGAGGCGCTGGTGGTGGCGCTGCGGAGCTACGAGGGAACGCTGATCCTGGTCTCGCACGACCGCTGGTTCGTGAACCAGCTGGCCACGCGCATCGTGGAGATCAGCCCCGCCGGCATCCGCGACTACCTGGGCACGTACGAGGAGTACGTCCACGCCTGCGGCGACGACCACCTGGACGCCGACACCGTCGTCCTCAAGGCAAAGCGCGAGGCCCGGAAGGAGCGCAGGCGCGAGCTGGTAGGATCGTAAGCGCAGAAAAGACGGTCTCACGCGGAGGCGCGGAGGGCGCGGAGACGATCGTTCTCCGCGCCCCCCGTGTTTCTGCGCGGGATTTCTTGCCTCCGTGAATGGACGCACTTGCGCGGCGCCGCCCGCGGCCGGCACAATCCGCACGGACAACGAACCTGGGAGGAGGATGTCCGACAATACGAGCCTGTGGGGCCGCATGGCCGCGTGGCTGCAGGACGAGGTGCCCGCGACCACGCTGGAGGCGTACCGCCGCGCCAGCCTGCCCGTGTTCGAGGTGCTGGACCTGGCCGAGGCGCGGCGGCTGGAGTGCGCCACGGAGGGGCTGGACCCGTGGACGGTGCCGCCGGCCACCCGCGCGGAGTTCCTGTGCGCGTGGAACGCCTTCGTGCTGCAGACGCTGGGCAACGACATCCTGGACGCGGACTACGACGCCAGCCCGGCCACCGTCGGCTTCGTTCCCCCCGCCACGGCGCGGCAGGTGCTGGCCTGGTACGGCGAGGTGGAGGAGTGGCTGAACCGCGCCCGGCAGGCGCACGCCAGCCCCGACTACCGGCTGGACGTGCAGGTCCCCGCGGAGCTGCCGGAATGGACGGCGGCGGACCGCGCGCCCCCCGCGCACCTGCCGGGCGTGCTGCGCGCGCTCCGCTCCATGCGCGACCACGTGGCCGCGGCGGTGGCGCTGCTGCCGGACAGGGCGCCGGACGGGGCGGAGCAGCGCGCGCAGCTCAACCGTATCCGCCAGCTGTACGCGTCGGCGGAGAGCAAGGCCCGCTACGCGCTGGACCTGCACGGCACCGGCGCCACGCGCGAAATCCACGAACGCGTGGAGCCGCACGCGCGCGACGCCATCGAGCTGTTCTACGAGCTGGGGCAGCTGGTGGCGGACCCCTGGCTGGCCACGCCCGCCGCCGGTCCGGCCATCCCCGTGGCGCCGCCGGAGCCCCGGCCCGCGTCGTCGGGCCCGCTCCCCGGCAGCCCGGACTTTGACCCGTGGTGCCTCACCGATCCGCAGGCGGTGGTGAACCTGCGGCAGGACCGCAAGGCACAGCGCGCCATCCGCAAGCTGTGGCGGCTTGACTCCGATCCCGCGCGCACGCTCGCCATCCAGGCGGCGATCCAGGACGCCTTCGACCGGGGCCACGTGACCTACGCGTCCGCCGGGACGGAGCGCGTCGGCTACTTCCACTGCTGCCCGTGGGGCCCCGTGTACGTAGCCAACCATCCCGTGACCCTCGCGGGTACGGCGCTCAGGCCGATGCAGCGCTTCGTGTTCGACGTGGGCGCGCTCAACGGGGCCGAGGCGTTCCGGCGGCGCATCCTCGTCGGCAACTTCCAGGAGACGGGCGCCCTGGAGTACGGCCCCCAGCGCAGCGGCAGGTAGGCGCGCGGCGCCCGTCAGCCCACCCTGCGGGACGAAAGTCGCTCGCGCCGCGGCTGTCATTTCGAAGGAGGCGCCGCGTGATCGCTGCCGGTGCAGGAACCTGGGCGCCGACCGAGAAATCTATTCGCCCGGGCAGGTGCCACGCCCCGCTCGGCGGACCTCGTCCGGATTCCTTTCGATTCGGGGAGCGCCCGCTCGGAACCCGGAGCGACGAAAAGCTTTGCGGCGCGACCGAAGGACCCCTCTCTCCAATCCAGGGTTCCACGCGGGCAGCGTGGCGCGGCGCCTCCCGCAACGGAAAGCAATGGTACATCGTCGATCTGGTTGCACGCGACCGCGCCGCTGTCAGCCGCGGCGTGGGGCGACCTGCATGCGCAGCGCCTGCTCGGGAGGACCCGGTCGTGCGGAGCTTCGGCTACCGCCCTCGGTTACCCGGACGCCGATCCAGCCGAGGTGGGTGGGGCGGTCGC
>DATABT010000533.1:0-2267 GCA_036259455.1 Longimicrobium sp.
GGGCGTCCTCCGGCGGAGGGCGCCCGCCTTCGTTGTCGGATGCCGCGCGGCACCCCTGCCCTTCGAATCACGCCCCGTCGCGTCACCGCCCAACCGACCCTTCATGTACACGCTCCGCGGCATGCTCCTCGCCGCCCGCGAACTCGCCGCGTGCGACGGTGAGACGCGGTCAACGCTGGCCGGCGAGTACCTGGCGGCGTGCGTCGGCAGCAGCCGTCCGGTGCTGTGCCATGCCGCCGAGCGAGTCCGCGCACGCCACCCCGCAGCGCCCGAACGCAGCAGACTCTCGTTGTGCCCTGGTCTGAAGCGACCTTCGATGCGCGTGGCTGGCCAACTCCTCGCGCGTCCACTTCGGGGCGGCCTCCGGCGGGGCGTGGCCGAGCATCTGTGACAACTGCACGCTCGAGCCAAGCTAGTTGCTGAACTCGGCCCTGCGGAACTTGGAACGATCCGTGCGCCAGCCCAGGGCGACCTCTCTCGGGGGCTGAAGCATCCCCCCACGCGACCCTCCGGAGCGTCCAAGCCGGCCGATGACGGTTCCTGAAAAGTCCCGCCCCCAGCGCACCACGCCCCTGGGCGTACTCCGGTCGGTTTCGGAAACCGAAGCGGCGGATTTCGCCGGCGGCTCCACCTCCGTCATGGAGGGCACTGGACTGTACCGCCTGCTGGTGGACAGCGTACTGGACTACGCCATCTTCGCCCTGGACGCCACGGGCCACATCCTCAGCTGGAATGCCGGTGCGCAGCGCCTCAAGGGCTACCGTCCAGAGGAGATCATCGGCAAGCACTTCACCATCTTCTATCCTCCCGAGGACGTGGCGCGGGGAAAGACGACGATCGAGCTGGAGATCGCCACGCGCGACGGCCGGGTGGAGGACGAGGGATGGCGGGTCCGGAAAGACGGCTCCCGCTTCTGGGCCAACGTGGTGATCACGGCGCTCCGCGACTCCAGCGGCACCCTGGTGGGATTCGCGAAGGTCACCCGTGACCTTACCGAGCGGCGCTCGGCCGAGGAAGCGCTGCGCCTGAGCGAAGAGCGATTCCGTACCCTGGTCCAGGGCGTAAGGGACTACGCCATCTTCATGCTGGACCCGCAGGGCCGGGTCGCCAGCTGGAACGAGGGGGCGCAGCGGATCAAGGGGTACACGGCGGGCGAGATCATCGGCCGCCACTTCTCCGCGTTCTACCCGGCCGCCGACATTGCCGCGGGAAAGACGAAGATGGAGCTGGAGGTCGCCATCCGTGAGGGGAAGTACGAAGAGGAAGGGTGGCGGGTGCGGAAGGACGGGTCCTGTTTCTGGGCCAGCGTCCTCATCACCGCACTTCGCGACTCAGACGGGCGTCTGGTGGGATTCGCGAAGGTTACGCGGGATCTGACGGAGCGAAAGGCGTCCCAGGAACGGGCGATCGCCGACGCGCGGCGCATCGCCGAGATCGAGACCGCCAGCCGCACCAAGAGCGAGTTCCTGGCGGCGATGAGCCACGAGCTCCGCACGCCCATCAACGCCACTCTGGGATACGCGGACCTGCTGGAGATGGAGATCGCCGGCCCGGTCACCGAACAGCAGCAGGAGTACCTGAAGCGAATTCGCGGAAGCCAGCAGCACCTGCTCCGGATCATCACGGACCTGCTGAACTACAGCCGCATCGAGGCGGGGCAGGTCGAATACGAGATCACGCCGGTTTCCGTGCACGCGGCGATCGAGGCCGTGCTGGCGATGGTGGAGCCGCTGGCCCTGGCAAAAGGCATCGTCGTGAAGCACGGCCCCTGTCCGGACGGGATCGTGGCGCGGGCGGACATGGGAAAGACGGAGCAGATCGTGCTCAACCTGCTTTCCAACGCGGTCAAGTTCACTCCCCCCGGCGGCCGGGTCACGGCGGGCTGCGGCATGGTGGACGGAAAGCCGTTCGTGACGGTATCGGATACGGGGCCCGGCATCCCGCCCGAGCACCAGCACTCCATCTTCCAGCCGTTCGTGCAGCTGGGGCGTACACTCACCAGCGGACACGAGGGGACGGGGCTGGGGCTGGCGATCAGCCGCGACCTCGCCCGTGCGATGGGCGGAGAGATCACCCTGCGGAGCGAGCCGGGGGAGGGCGCGATCTTTACGCTGACGCTGCCACCCGCAGGGTAAGCGCGTGGTTCTCCGCGCCTATAAACCTGTCCTTCCGTCCGACGTGAATTCCGCGCAGACTCTCTTCGGCGCAGTCAAGCGCACCGCCGCCGATGGCAGAGGTTCCTGGCTCCTGGCGGGGTACGTTCCGGT
>DATABT010000534.1:0-1876 GCA_036259455.1 Longimicrobium sp.
GCCGCCGTCCGCGTCGCGCCGCTCACGGCCCCTGGTACTGGAACGGCGCGGCCGCGGCGTAGCGCCCGGAGTGGTCGAAGCGCACCGGTCCGTCGACGCGGAACGTTTCCGACGCACCCAGCAGCGCCTCCTTGACCACGAAGCCCTCGGGGAGGATGGCCCGCGGATGCACCTCCGCCTGCGTCACCGGGTTCCGCACCGGGCGCATCTCCAGCCGGATCAGCGTCCCGGCGGAGACGCGGCTGTGGAAGTCCGCGAACTCCACCTCGTAGGGCACGAACTCAGGCCCGTGCACCTGTCCGAACGTGGTGGCGATGATCTTCCACGGCCCGCCCGCCCGGCCGCTCAGGAGCTCGAGGATGGCCGCCCGCTGCCGTTGGTCCGCGCGTTCATCCACCACCAGCAGGGCGTCGCCGTTCCCCTCGTGAATGGCCCCGGGCCAGTTCACCGCGGCCGAGAAGGCGAGCCCCGACAGCGGAACGTCGCCGTAGTGCCCGTCCTCCACGTGCCAGTTCCAGTTCCCCTCGCACTTTCCCGTGGTGGGCAGGCCGTTGAAATTGCACGGGCATCCGTAGTCGCAGTTGCAGGCCAGGATCACGTGCCCGCGAAGGTGCCACTGGGGAGCGCCGCCGCCGGCGCCGGGTTCGGAACTCATCGGCCTGCCTCGCTGGTCAGAAAGAAACTGACTGCACCCGGGAGAGCCCACGGCTCGGCCGCGCCGCCCTCCGCCCCGAAGGTAGTGCCACGCCTGCCACAATCAAGAACTTTGGTGCACGGCCTGCGCGCCATTGCAGCTCGAGCTCGGCCGCCCGGCCGATGGTGATGGAATCCGGAGTCCAGGGATGAGGATGCTCTGCAGGTCGGTGCACCTGGGCACGGATCGCTACAGGCGGTTGCGCATGCGCGAGCACCGGCCCGTCGCGGTCGGACGAGCAAGGCCGTCGAGATGGACGGCCCTGGCGCCGCTGTCGCTTTGATGTACTCCGCCGACCGCACGCCGCAGCCCTCCCCCGCACTCGCCACAGGCTTGTGCACCCAGCGTCCACGCCTGAACTTGTGTCGAGCAGCCAGCCGCCCGCAGTCCCCCCCTCTGAAGCCCGATCATGCCGACCGCACTCCGGACCTTCGCCAGATCCCCACGCCGCGGCAGAACTCACGGTTCAGCGTACCCTGCCGGAGATGGCCGCCAGGCCAGCGCCAGCGGACCGACCGGCGCCCGCTGATGGAGCTGCTGGAACGCGGCGACCTGCTGCTGGAGCTGAGCCGCCTGCTCGGCGAGGCCGACGCGGGAGCCGGCCGCCTGGCTTTCGTCGCCGGCGAGGCCGGGATCGGCAAGACTAGCCTGGTGCGCCGCTTCGGCGAGCTGGTGCGCGACCGCGCCACGGTGCTCACCGGCGGCTGCGATCCCCTTTCCACGCCGCGCCCGCTGGGGCCGCTGCTGGACGTGGCCCCCCGCCTTCCCGGCGCCACCGTCCGCATCGCCGAAGGCAAGGACACGCTTTTTCGCGACGTGCTGGACGCAATGGGCGGCGGCGGGCGGCCGCTGGTGCTGGTCTTCGAGGACCTGCACTGGGCGGACGAGGCCACCCTGGACCTGGTGCGGTTCCTGGCCCGCCGCATCGAGGACCGGCGCGCGCTGCTGATCGGCACCTACCGCGACGACGAAGTGGGCGACCGGCACCCGCTGCGGCTGGTGCTGGGCGACGTGGCCACCGCGCCCGCCGTCCGCCGCCTGGTCCTGCAGCCGCTCTCCCCCGGCGCCGTCCGCGCGCTGGCGGCGGGGAGCGGAATGGACGCCGGCGCGCTGGCGGAGCGCACCGGGGGCAACCCCTTCTTCGTCACCGAGATCCTTGCGGCCGCGGGCGAGCGCATCCCG